>CALDFY010000021.1 GCA_937942115.1 uncultured Anaerolineae bacterium
GGCGGCGAAGCCGCCCGCCCCCAACCCCACCTCCCCCTTGTCGGAGGACGCCGTGAAACTCACCACCCTGCACGACGCCATCGCCCAATACGTCCACGACGGCGACACCATCGCCATAGAGGGCTTCACGGCCTGCATCGGCTTCGCTGCCGCCCACGAAATCATCCGCCAGGGCCGGCGCGACCTGGTCCTCTGCCGGATGACCCCCGACCTGGTCTACGACCAGATGGTCGCTGCCGGATGCGCCCGCAAACTGGTCTTCTCGTACCTGGGCAACCCCGGCGTGGGGCCCCTGCATGCCATCCGCCGCGCGGTGGAAAAAGGCATCCCCGCCCCGCTGGAACTGGAGGAGTACTCCCATTTTGGGATGGTCGCTCGCTACATCGCCGGGGCTTACCGCCTCCCCTTCTTCCCCCTGCGCTCCTACGTGGGCAGTGACCTTCCCAAAGTGAACCCCCGCATTCGGTTCGTGGAAAGTCCGTATGGGGACGGCTCGGTCGCGGTGGTGCCGCCCCTCAACCCGGATGTGACCATCATCCACGCCCAGCGGGCCGACGTCAACGGCAACACCCAACTCTGGGGACTATTGGGCGCCCAGAAGGAGGCCGCTTTCGCCGCCAGACACGTGATCGTTGTGGTGGAGGAGATTGTGGACGAGGAGGTCATCCGCTCCGATCCCAACCGGACCCTCATCCCCGGCCTCATCGTGGACGCGGTGGTCCACGAACCTTACGGCGCCCACCCTTCCTACGTCCAGGGCTACTACGACCGGGACAACGACTTTTACCTGCGCTGGGACGAGATCAGCCGGGACGAGGCGGCCACCCGCGCCTGGCTGGAGGAGTGGGTCTACGGGGTCCGGAACCGGGCGGAGTACGTGGAGAAGATGGGCCGGGAGACCTGGGAGCGGCTCCGGCCAGCCCAGGCCTGGGCCCGTCCGGTCAATTACGGGTAGGGTACAGAGGGGCCTCACCCCACCCCCGCCTCCGGAGGCGGGGGTGGGGTGAGGAACACAGGCAGGGGCAAGCCCTGCCCCTACCACAAAGGTGATGTGCGATGAGCGATTACTCTCCCTCTGAGATGATGATTGTCGCCGCTGCGCGGGCGCTGGCGGGGGTCCGCACCGTCTTCGTGGGCGTGGGGCTGCCCAACATCGCCTGCAACCTGGCCCAGCGGACCGTGGCGCCGGACCTGGAACTGGTCTACGAGAGTGGGGTCTATGGCGCGCGGCCGGCCCGCCTCCCCCTCTCCATCGGCGACCCGGCCCTGGTCACCGGCGCGCTCTCCGTCTGCTCCATGGCCGACCTCTTCGGCCTCTACCTCCAGGGCGGCCGGATAGACGTGGCCTTTCTGGGCGGCGCCCAGATTGACCGCTACGGCAACCTGAACACCACCGTCATCGGCGACTACGCCCACCCCAGGGTCCGCCTGCCCGGCTCCGGCGGCGCCTGTGAGATCGCCATCCACGCCCGACAGGTGTTCATCATCATGCGCCTGAGCCGCCGGTCCTTCGTGGAGCGGCTGGACTTCCTGACCAGTCCAGGCCATCTGGGCGGCGCAGGGGAGCGGGAGCGGTTGGGGATGCCCGGCCGGGGGCCGCAGGTCGTCGTCACCGATCGGTGCGTCTTTCGGTTTGACCCCGGGACGGGGGAGATGGTGCTGGTGAGCCTCCATCCGGGGGTCCGGCTGGAGGACGTACAGGCGGAGATGGGTTGGGCCCCCCGCGTCTCCCCCACCCTGACGGAGACGGAGCCGCCCACCCCGGAGGAACTGCGCCTCCTGCGGGAGGAACTGGACCCGCTGGGGGTGTATCGGTCATAGAGAATGGGAGAATCGGGGAATCAGCGAATCAGCGAAATCACTTTCGCTGATTCGCTGATTCCTGGATTCCTGGTTCACCTTATGGAGGGTTTATGGACATTCGGGAAGTGGTGATTCTCTCCGCCGTGCGGACGCCCATCGGGGCATTCGGCGGCGCGCTGAAAGACATCCCGGCGGCCCGGCTGGGCGCGATCGCGGCGCGGGCGGCACTGGAGCGAGCCGGAATCCCCCCCGACGCCGTGGACGAGGTCATCTTCGGGTGCGCCCGTCAGGCCGGGAACGGCCCCAACGTCGCCCGGCAGGTCGCCTGGCACAGCGGCGTCCCGGTGGACCGCCCCGCCTTCACCGTCAACAAGGCCTGCGCCAGCGGCCTCAAGGCGGTCACCCTGGGGGTCCAGTCCATCCTCACCGGCGAGAATCAGGCCGTCCTGGTCGGCGGCGTGGAGCAGATGTCCCAGATTCCGTACCTCCTGCTGAAGGCCCGTTGGGGTTATCGGTTGGGGGAGGATACGGTGGTGGACGCGATGTACCGGGATGGCTACATGTGCCCCCTGGCGGAAATGCTGATGGGGGAGACGGCGGAACTGCTGGCCGAACGGTACGGCATATCCCGCGCGGAGCAGGACCAGTTCGCGCTGGAGAGCCACCAGAAAGCGGTGGCCGCCTGGGAGAACGGCGCCTTCGCAGGCGAGGTGGTGCCGGTGGAGGCCCCCGGCCCCAAAGGGGGGACGGTCATTGTGGAGCGGGACGAGCGGCCCCGGGCGGATACGTCGCTGGAGAAACTGGCGAAACTTCCCCCGGCCTTCAAAAAAGATGGCACCATCACCGCCGGGAACGCTTCCGGCATCGCCGACGGCGCGGCGGCGCTGGTCGTGGCCTCCGCCGACTGGGCCCGGACCCACGGGCTTTCGCCCATTGCCCGCTTCGTGGGCTTCGCCTCCGGCGCCGTCCACCCCCGGGAGATGGGCCTGGGCCCCGTCCCCGCCACCCACCGTCTGCTGGAGCGCACCGGCCTCTCGCTGGACGACTTTGACCAGATAGAACTGAACGAAGCCTTCGCTGCCCAGGTGCTGGCCGTGGAGCGGGAGTTGCCCTGGGACCCGGCCCGCCGCAACGTCCACGGCGGCGCGGTCGCGCTGGGACACCCCACCGGATGCTCCGGCGCGCGCATCCTGGTCACTCTCCTCAACGCCCTGCGGGTGCACCATCGGACGCTGGGCCTGGCGACCCTCTGCGTCAGCGGCGGCCTGGGGATGAGCGTGGCGGTGGAAGTGATCGGGTGACGGTCGCCGGATTCACCCGCCGGACGGCCCCACCCGTCGGCTGATGGCCCCGATGTTGAGACGAATCTCCACCCCCGGGGCAATCTCCAGGCGCGCCAGGCCACTCTCCCGGTCCAGGTAGGTCAGTTTGCCGTAGATGCCGCCGATGGTCATCACCTCATCGCCTACCTGGAGTTCCTCTATGCGTTGCTGGTATCGCCGGCGCGCCCGCCACTGGCTCCAGAGCATGAAGCCCAGGAAAGCGGCGATGAAGAGGATGAGGACGAGGGTTTGGTCCATAGGGGTCTCCTGTAAAACGTGAACGGTGAAACGTGAAGCGTGGGGGCGGAATCATTGCCGTCCCGCGATGACCGCCTGGCCCAAGGAGATGCCGGCGTCGTTGGGCGGGACCAGGCGGTGGGTGTACACCGTGAATCCGTCCCCCTCCAGAAGCGCCACCACCTTCTCCAGCAGGGTTACGTTCTGGAAGACGCCTCCGGAGAGGGCCACTTCGTTCAGTCCGGTCTGGGCGCGCAGGCGCCGGCAGACCTCCCGCACCATAGAGGCCACGCCGTTGTGGAAACGGGCCGCGACCACGCCGATGGGCGCCCCGTCCCGCACATCCTCCACGACGGCCCGAATGACCGGCGACGGGTCTATCTCCTCCTCCCCCACCCCAAAGGGGTACGCCTCCTCCACGCCCTCCGCCACCTGCATCTCCAGTTCTACCGCCGCCTGGGCCTCGTAGTTGATCTCCTGCCGCCCCCCGGCCAGCGCGGCGACGGCGTCAAAGAGCCGCCCCATACTGGAGGTGGGGACGGTGTTCAGCCCCCGGGCCAGTTGCCGCTCCAGGACGGCCCGCTCATCGGGCGGCGCGGCGGCCACAGGCGGCAGCGCCGGATCCCAGGGGACCCCCGCCGCCCAGAGATGGGCCAGCGCCACCCGGTAGGGCCGCCGGATGGCCGCGTCGCCGCCGGGGAGGGGGATGTAGCGGAGATGGGCCGCCCGCCGGAAGGACCCATAGTCCGCAATCAGAAACTCCCCGCCCCAGATGGCCCCGTCCACCCCGTAGCCGGTCCCGTCAAAGGCCACGCCGATGACCGGACGGTCGCCTGCCAGCCCGTTCTCGGCCATACACGCGGCGATGTGGGCATGGTGGTGCTGGACGGGGACGGTCGGCAGGCGGTCCGCCAGGCTCCGGGCGTAGCGGGTGGCGAGGTAGGCCGGATGCATGTCATGGGCGACGGCCTCCGGCTCCACCCGGAAAGTCCGCTTCAACTGCTCCACCATGTCCTCAAAGAAGCGCAACGTCTCGTAGTTCTCCATATCGCCGATGTGCTGGCTGAGAAAGGCGTACCGCTCCCGGGTCAGGCAGAAGGTGTTCTTCAGTTCGGCCCCCACCGCCAGGACCTGTCGGACCGGGAAGGGCAGGTGGACGGGGTACGGCGCGTAGCCGCGCGAGCGCCGGATGGGGAGTTCGGCCCCCCGAACGATGCGGGTGACGCTATCGTCACAGCGGGCGTGAATCTCCCGGTCGTGGAGGAGGAACGCGTCGGCCAGCGCGGCCAGGCGCTCCAGCGCCTCCCCGTTATCGGTGACGATGGGCTCCTCGGAGTAGTTGCCGGAGGTCATCACCAGCGCAAGGGGGAAACCGTCCGCCGGCTCCAGAAGCAGGTAGTGGAGGGGGGTGTAGGGAAGCATGACCCCCAGGTAGCGGTTGCCCGGCGCCACCAGTGGGGAGATGGGGGCGTCCGCCCGGCGGCGCAGGAGGACGATGGGCCGCTGACGGGAGGTCAGCAACGCCCGCTCCGCGTCGTTCACCTCGCAGTACCGCGCCACCGTCGGGAGGTCAAAGGACATGATGGCGAACGGCTTATCCACCCGTCCTTTGCGCTCCCGCAGACGGGCCACCGGCACGTCGGCGGTAGCGTCGCAGGCCAGGTGGAATCCCCCCAGTCCCTTGACGGCGACGATCTGGCCCCTCATGATGGCCGCGCGAGCGGCCTGCAGCGCCTCCTCGCCGTAGAGAGGCGGGGCGTCCGGCGCAGCCCGGAACTCCAAGCGCGGCCCACAGACCGGACAGGCGTTGGGCTGGGCGTGAAACCGCCGGTTCGTCGGGTCGTCGTACTCCGCCTGGCAGTCGGGGCACATCACGAAGGGGGCCATAGTCGTGTTGGGCCGGTCGTAGGGGATGTCCCGGATGATGGTGAAGCGGGGGCCGCAGTTGGTGCAATTGATGAACGGGTAGCGGTAGCGCCGGTCCCGGGGGTCAAAGAGTTCCCGCAGACAGTCGTCGCAGATGGCGACGTCCGGAGAGATGGGGACGAATTCCCCCGGCCGGGCCTCGGAGTGGAGGATGCGGAACCCCTGGAGGGCAGGGCCCTGTAGGGGCAACCCT
Organism: uncultured Anaerolineae bacterium; assembly: GCA_937942115.1. GTDB lineage: Bacteria > Chloroflexota > Anaerolineae > B4-G1 > DUEL01 > SpSt-77. The sequence goes on from CALDFY010000021.1 coordinate 5,482, forward strand.
ACCGGTTGCCCCGATGGGGCAGGCGCAAGGCCTGCCCCTACCGGTTGCCCTGATGGGGTGACGGTGATGCGTTCAATGCGGGCCAGAGGCGGGGCGTCCGTCCGCAGGCGGGCGATGAATTCGTCCACAACGGCCTCGGGGCCCACCGCCTCTATCTCCACGCCGGAGGAACTGTTCAGCACCCAGCCGGAGAGGCCCAGGCGGGTCGCCAGGTTGTAGACGAAGGGGCGGAATCCCACCCCCTGGACGATGCCGGTGATGTGGATGCGCCGGGAGACTATCGGGCCGTTACCTGCGCCGTCCATTTCGGGCCACCTTTCCTATAGCCAGGAGGGCCGCCAGCACGGCGGCCAGCAGGCCGGGGTTCGCCTTCAGAAACGATGCCGCGTCCTCCAGAGGGGCAGGGGCCGCCGCCGGAGGGGTAGGCGACGGCGTCGGTGTGGGGGACGGGATCGCCGTTGGGCTGGGGGTGGGGGTAACGGTCGCCGTCGGGGTGGGCGTGGCGGTGGGGGACGGCGTCGCCGTCGGCGACGGTGTGGGTGTGGGGGAGGGCATGGGCGTCGGGGTCGGCGTCGGCGGGAGGGGCGACGGCGTCGGCGACGAGGCCGGGGAGGGGGACGGCGGGGCCGCCGGAGGCGCCGACAGGGAGGCCCCGGCCCGGTACGCCTCCGCCAGTTCGCGGGTCAGGTTCAGGTAGAACTCTCCGTATCCCACGCTGGGCTCAATCTGCGTCCCCTCCATCCATTCGTTGAAACTGGTGATGATGACCCAGTCCGCCCCGCTGGCCGTCGCGCCCTGCCAGCAGCGGCGGTAGTACTCTCCCCCGGCCCGGTCGCGGACGAAGGCGTCGGCGCGGCCGGTGGCGCGGTCGTCGTAGCCGGGCATGACCGTTGCCACCCAGAGTTTCTCCGCGCCGTTGCGGGCGCTCCAGTCCCGCACCCGTCGGCCCCAGCGGGTCAGCACCCCCTCCGGCGCCGGGTCCCAGGCGACGCTGTAGAGGTGGTTGCCGTCAAACACCTGGAGGTAATCCAGGTTCGTCCCCTCCGCGATCCAGACCGTCTCCCGGTTCGGGTCCACCTCCTGCCGGATGGCCTGCCAGGCCTCCACAGGGTACCGCTCCTGCCGCCAGAAGAAGATGACGGGGCGCCCGCCCACCCGCAGGTAGGCGGGATGGGCCGCGTGGACCGTCCGCAGGTGCCGGAGGGCGGCGGCCACGTCGCCGGTGGAGCCGATGAAGGGACTGGTCAATTCCAGGTCTACGGCGGCCCGCAGGCCGTGCCGGGCCGCGATGTCCAGCAACAGCGCGAAGTTGGTCTCCGTCTGGTTGTTGGCGGTCCAGGGGCCGTACCAGGATTGGACCAGGGCATCAATTCCGGCCTGGCGGGCCCAGAGGACATGGCGCTCTATAGCCGCCGGGTCGGCGGAGACGTACCGCTGGGCCGGGTAATCGGAGAGGGGCCGCTCCCAGGTGGCTGAGTCGTACCAGGCGTAGTAGAAGGCCAGGACCAGGCGCTCGCCGGAGGCGTGGAGAGGCGGCGCGCCGAGTCCGAGAAGCAACAGTCCCAACAGCAATCCGTACCCGCACTTCTGAAGCATCGTGGAACGCATTTTACCATACAATGCCGGAGTGGGGAAGTCATCACCCCACCCCCGCCGCCCACAGGCGTTCCCTTTCGGCGCTGCGCGGGTTGGGTCGCCGCCCCGAAAGCCGACGGAAGTCAGCCTCCCTGGGCCTTCGGCCAGGAGGTCGGTCTGCACCGACCTCCTGGAAGGGCGTCAACGCAGGTTGACGCCCGGCACGGGAGTGCCCAGGGGAGGCCGATTTCCAATCGGCGTCCCAGACGGCGAAGCCACCGCCCCTCCGGAAGCGTCAACGCAGGTTGACGCCCGGCACGGGAGCGCCCAGGGGAGGCCGATTTCCCATCGGCGTCCCAGGCGGCGAAGCCACCGCCCCCAACCCGCCCCGGCGCGTTGCCGGATCGCAAGCCCTCTCTACCGGCGCGCAGCCCGCAGCGCGTCCGCGAAAATCCCCAGCGCCTGCTCCGCCTCCGCCTCCGTGATGACCAGCGGCGGCGCGAAGCGAATGGAACTGACCCCGCAGGTCAGCACCAGAAGCCCCCGGCGGAAACACTCCTGCATCACCGTCTCCGCCTCGTCGTGGGCCGGCGCGCGGGTCTGAAGGTCCTGCACCAGTTCCACCCCGATCATCAGACCCAGTCCCCGGACGTCGCCGATGAACGGCGGGCGGCCGTCCCGCTCCACCTCCCGGGCCAGGTCGCGCAGCCCTTCCAGGAGCCGCGTCCCTACCCGGACCGCGTTCTCCATCAGCCTTTCTTGCTCTATCACCTCTATGGTCGCCAGAGCGGCCGCGCAGGCGACCGGATTGCCGCCGAACGTGCTCCCGTGGGCGCCGGCGGGCCATGTCATCACCGACTCCCGCGCGACGGTCGCCGAGACGGGCATCCCCGAAGCCAGCGCCTTCGCCACGCAGAGGATGTCCGGCACCACGCCCCAGTGCTCGGTGGCGAACCACTTCCCCGTCCGCCCCATCCCCGATTGTACCTCGTCGGCTACCAGCAGGATGCCGTAGCGGTTGCAGAGTGCGCGCACTTTTTGCAGCCACCCGTCCGGCGGGACGATGTAGCCGCCCTCGCCCTGCACCGGCTCCACGAAAATCGCTGCCACCTCGTCCGGTGGCACCGACCGGCTCATCAGCGTCTGCTCTATGAAGTCCACGCAGGCCAGGTTGCAGGACGGATAGGTCAGGTTATACGCGCAGCGGTAGCAGTAGCCGTAGGGCACGTGGACGACGCCCGGCAGGAGCGGCATGAAGCCCCGGTGGTAGACCGGTTTGCTGGCCGTCAGCGAAACTGCGCCCATTGTCCGGCCGTGAAATGCGCCGAAGAAGGCAATGACGTACGGGCGTCCGGTGTGGTAGCGGGCCAGTTTCAGCGCCGCCTCCACCGCTTCCGCGCCGGAGTTGCCCAGGAAGACCCGCTTCGGCTCATCGCCGGGCGCGATGGCCGCCAGCCGCTCCGCCAGGGCGATATACTGTGGGTCGTAGAAGTCGGCGCCGCAGATGTGGAGCAGCCGCTCCGCTTGCTCCTGGATCGCCCGCACCACGCGCGGGTGGCAGTGGCCTGTAGCGCAGACGGCGATCCCGGCCATACAGTCCAGAAACTGGTTGCCGTCCACGTCCTCCACAGTGCACCCGTAGGCCCGTTTCACCGCCAGCGGATACGCCCTGGGCAGCGACGGCGACACCACCCGCTCGCTCCGTTCCACAACAGCCTGTGCCTGCGGGCCGGGGAGTACCGCTTTTTCTAAAACTTTAGAACACATCTTTTCCCTCCTTGAACGGGGCACGGATAGACGCAAAGATTCCCTGAAAATCGTGTCTTTCCGTGTTTCCTCCGTGTTCTTCCGTGTCTTATACGATTTTCAGTATCTTCCACTCATTTTACCACACTTTTCAATCCCAGACAACCTTTTTTCTGCGTTTTTCAATTCCCCGACTTGACACCCATCCCATCATGTGATATATTTGGAACGGAGTACGGAATACGAAGTACGCAGTACACAAACGAACCCGGAGGCAACTATGAGTGACGCTCTCTTCCAGTCCATGGCCCAGAGCATCATAGACGGCGACCCCGACGCGGCGGCCGACCTGGCCCGCAAGGCCATAGAGGCGGGCATAGACCCCCTGGAGGCCATCAACAAGGGCTTTGTCCCCGGCGTGGACTACGTCGGCGAGCAGTACAGCAAAGGCGAGATGTTTCTCCCCGACCTGGTCCTGGCGGGCGAGGCGATGAAGGCGGCCATCGCCGTCCTGGAGCCGGAGATTGCCCGTCAGGGTGGCCAGCGCCAGACCCTGGGCACCGTCGTCATCGGCACCGTGGAGGGCGACATTCACGACATCGGCAAGACCCTGGTGGCGACCATGCTCTCCGTCGGCGGCTTCCGCGTTTACGACCTGGGCGTGGACGTGCCCATCGCGAAGTTTGTGGAGAAAGCGCGCGAGGTGAATGCCGACATCGTCGGCATGAGCGCCCTGCTGACGACCACCATGGTCCGCCAGCGGGACGTCATTGAGGCTCTGGAGGACGCCGGCCTGCGCGCACGGGTCAAGGTCATGGTCGGCGGAGCGCCCGTCACCCGAGCCTGGGCCCAGGAAATCGGCGCGGACGGCTACAGTGAGGACGCCATCGGCGCCGTCGCCGTCGCCAAACAACTGGTCAGCGCCGGCTGACCACCGGCTGCAGGCCACCAAACAGGGTCGGCGCAGGCCGACCCCTGGCTACAAGCCCAGGAAGGCCGACTTCCAGTCGGCGCCTGGACTGCGACTGGATGATTCAGGCCGACCCCTGGCCGCAGGCCCAGAGAGGTCACACCAAACAGAGTCGGCGCAGGCCGACCCCTGGCTGCAGGCCCAGGAAAGCCGACTTCCAGTCGGCGCCTGGACTGCGACCGGATGATTCAGGCCGACCCCTGGCCGCAGGCCCAGGAAGGCCGACTTCCAGTCGGCGCCTGCTCCCTGTGCAAAGGAGTCCCATGTCCCGACCCATCAAATCCATCACCAATCCGCGCCTGAGCCTTCAGATTCTCAGCCCGGAGGACGTCCAACGCATCCATACTGCTACCCTGGAGGTCATTGAGACCGTTGGCGTCCGATTCCCGTCTCCCAAAGCCCTGGAGATTTGGGCGGCCCACGGCGCGCAGGTGGACCGGGATACCCAGATCGTCCGGGCGCCTGGCCACCTGATAGAGGACGCCCTGAAGAAAGCGCCGCCCGTCTACACCCTCGCTGCCCGCGACCCGGCCCAGGACCTCCCTCTGGACGGCAACCACGTCTACGTCGGCACCGACGGCTGTGGGGTGGAGGTCATAGACCTCTACACCGGCCAGCGGCGCCGCTCCCGGCTCCAGGACGTGGCCGAAATCGCCCGTGTGGCCGACTACCTGGAAGAGGTCGCGTTTATCTGGATACCGGTCTCGGCCCAGGACTGCCCGCCGGAGACACGGGGCCTCTACGAACTGAAGGCGGCCTGGGAGAACACCACCAAACACGTCCAGACCGAGAGCATCTATTCGGAGCGGGAGGCGCGGGCGTCGGTGGAAATGGCCGCCGCCATCGCTGGCGGACGGGAGGAACTGCGGCGGCGGCCGGTGCTCTCGTATGCCCTCTGCACCGCGCCGCCCCTGGGCCAGGACCCCGGCACCCTGGAGGCGGCACTGGTGGCCGCCGAGGCCGGTATTCCCGTCGGCTTTATGACCATGACCTCCTGCGGTTCCACCGCCCCGGCGACCCTGGCGGGCAACCTGGTGGTGGGCAACGCCGAAGTCATCAGCGCGCTGGCGATGATCCAGTTGGCCTACCCCGGCGCGCCTGTCTTCTATGCCGCCGCCCAGACCGCGATGGACCTGCGCACTGGCGGCTACACGGGCGGCGGCCCGGAGGACTTCCTCTTCGGCGCGGCCTCCAACGTCCTGGCCGACTTCTACAACGTCCCCCTCTCTATGGGCTCCTTCGCCACCGGCGCTAAAGAACCCAACTGGCAGGCCGGGATTGAGAACAGCCTCTCTACCTTTATGGCCTGCGTCGTCATGTCCGATATGCTCCTGGGCGTCGGCCTTCTCCACGGCAGCCGCATCTGGTCCTACGAACAGATGCTTATGGACTGTGAAATCTACGACATCGTCTACCATATGATGAAGGGCATCGTGGTGGACGACGAGACCCTGGCGCTGGACGTCATCCGGGCCGTGGGGCCGGGAGGCAACTTCCTGGCCCAGAAGCACACCCGGAAGCACATGCGGGAGTTGTGGGTGCCGAAGTTTATGGACCGGCGCCCCTACGAGGAGTGGGAGGCGAAGCGGGACGGCGCCCGGGACTGGGCCCGGGCAATGGCCCAACAGATTCTGGAGACCCACCGGCCGGAGCCGCTGGACCCCCAACTCTCCGCTGAACTGGAGCGCATCATCGCCAAAGCGTGAAACGGGATTCCCGCTTCACGTTTCCCGTTTCCCGTTTCACGTTTCCCGTTTCACGTTTCACGGAGCACTCCCATGCAACCCAAACTGGAACTGCTCACCCCCGACCTGATTGACCACATCCTGGGCGAGGCCTTTTACCTGCTGGAGACCCATGGCGTGAAAGTCCAGGATGCCGAGGCGCGCCGTCTCCTGAAAGAGGCGGGCGCGCGGGTGGACGAGGCGAACGAGGTGGCCTACATCCCCGAAGCTGTCATCCGGCGGGCCCTGGAGACGGCTCCCCGGGAGTTCTACCTCTACAACCGGGCTGGGGAACCGGTCATCCGCTATGGCGGCGATGCCGTCCACTTTGACCCCGGCTCCTCCGGCGTCCACGTCCTGGACCCCGACACGCTGGAGCATCGGCCCTCGCAGACGGCCGATCTGGTCCGTCTGGTCCAGGTGGCGGAGATGCTCCCCCAGTATGCCGCCCAGTCCACCGCCGTTGTCTGCAATGAAGTCCCCAAAGCCATCGGCGACCTCTATCGGCTCTACATCGTCCTCCTCTACTCGGCAAAACCCATTGTCACCGGCGCGTTCTCCGTCCAGACGGCCCACTATATGTTTGACATGCTGGCCATTTTCGCTGGCGGGCGGGAGGAACTGGCCCAGAAACCGCTGGCCGTCTTTGATGTCTGCCCCTCGCCGCCGCTCATCTGGAGCGAGTTCGGCGCCCGCAACCTGATCCAACTGGCCCGCGCGCGCGTCCCGGCCCAGATGGTCTCCATGCCCCTGGCCGGTGCGACAGCCCCGGTGACCCTTCTGGGCGCCGTGGTCCAGCACGCAGCGGAGTCCCTGAGCGGCATTGTCATCCACCAACTGGCCGGGCCGGGTGCCCCCATCGTCTGGGGCGGCGCGCCGGCCATCTTTGACATGCGCCACGGCACCACCCCTATGGGCGCCGTAGAGACGGCGATGATAGACGTCGCCTATGCCCAGGTGGGCAAGTCTCTGGGCCTGCCTACCCACACCTACCTGGGCGCCAGTGATGCCAAAGTGGTGGACGCTCAGGCTGGCCTGGAGAGCGGCATCACTGCCGTGATCGGCGCGCTCGGCGGCATCAACATGATTTCCGGCGCCGGGATGCTGGACTTCCTGGCCTGCCAGAGCGCGGAGAAACTGGTGGTGGACGCTGAGGCGATCGGTATGGCCCTGCGGCTGCTGGAAGGTATGAAGGTCCACACGGACACCCTGGCACTGGAGATGTTTGCGTCTATCGGTTTCCGGGGCGACTTCCTCAAGCAGAAAATCACCCGCCAACTTTTCCCGAAGGAACAGTACCTGCCCTCGGCGGTGCTGGACCGGGGCTCCGTCCGGGCCTGGGAGGAAGCGGGGCGGCCCGATACCTTGGCGCGGGCGAAGGCGCGGGTACGGGAACTCCTGGCCGCCTATCAGCGCCCGCCCATGGATCCCGACCAGGAGCGGGAACTGCGGGCTATGGTGGGACGTCTGGCCCGTCAGGCCGGAATGGACGCCTGTGGGGAAGCGTGGCTTTTAGAAGAACACCCATCCCAGTAGCACTGCTCTTGCTGGCCGCAGTGCTGGCGCCCGTGGCTCTGCTGGAGGCTGGGCCGGGTCCGTACGGAGAAGCGTCGGTGCAGGCCGACGCTCGGTGCGGAGTGCCCCAGGAGGCTGATTTCCAATCAGCGCCCGGTGATGCCTGGTACATCCACCACGGATTTGACCGACGCCCTCCGCCGCCCGCCGAACCCTGGCCGCGCCCGTTGCCTGGGGTTTGT
>CALDFY010000022.1 GCA_937942115.1 uncultured Anaerolineae bacterium
ACGCTTCGCGCCGGGCGTCAACCTGCGTTGACGCCCTTCTCCGGAGGTCGGCGAAGGCCGACCTTGTTGCGAACGAAGTGAAGCAACCCGGCCGAAGGCCCAAAGAGGCTGGCTTCAGTCAGCGCCCGAGGCGGCGACCCAACTGGCGCAGCCCCTTAAGTTAACGCATATGCCTCATCCCCCTCTCCCCCCGTTCTGGGGGGAGATTGCTTTGGGCACTTCGTGCCCTCGCGATGAGAGCGCCAGGGGCGCTGCGTCCTCTCGCAACGATACTACTACGGGAAGATGGATTTGGAGTTCGCCTATGGCTTACCTGTTGCTCGTTATTCTGGATGATCTCAAAGTGTTGCCCTCCCTTCTGCACGCCTGGCGGGATGCCGGGGTGCCGGGGGCGACGATTCTGGAGAGCGTCGGCGCGTACCGGGCCCATACCTGGCTGGAGCGGGTGGGCCTGGGCGCACTGGAGCGGCTTTTCGAGACCGAGGAGATCCGTCGGCGCACCCTTCTAACTGCGATAGACGACGAGGCCCTGCTGGCCCGCGCCGTCGCCGAGGCGGAGCGGGTGGTGGGCGGCTTTGATCGTCCCAACAGTGGCATCCTCCTGGTCCTCCCCGTCGCCGAGGCGCGGGGGCTCCGAAAAGAACGGCCCACCGTCCCCGAAGTGGCGTCCCCCCCGCCACTCTGCGCCGGTTGGCGGGAAATGCAGGTCGGAAAAATCGCCCACGTGGTCGGCCTGGAGCCGGTCACCGTTCCGTCTGATGCGCCGCTGGATGAGGTGGCCCGCGCCCTGGCCGCCCACCCCGGCGTCCGCGTCGCCTGCGTTGTGACGGAGGAGGGCCGCCTCATCGGTCTCCTGGACCTCCACACCATCACCGAGGACCTGCTCTTCTATATCTTGCCGGAGGAACTGTTCCGGGAAATCACCGACCTGGAGCGAGTGGCGGAGTTTGCGCAGAAAACCCGCATCCGTACCGCCGCCGACGGCATGCAGCGGCCGGTCTGGGTCAAAGAGACGGACACCCTCAAGCAGGCGTTGATGCTGATGCACGAACACCGTCTCTCTGGCCTGCCGGTCGTGGATGAGGCGTACCGCGTCGTGGGTTATGTGGATCTCCTGGGCCTCCTCACCCACTGCTTAGCCCACCGAGAAGCGGAGAGGGAGGAAATCCGGTGAGCCTGACCTGGATCGCCGTCATCGTCTTCCTCGTCACTTACATTCTCATCATCACCGAACGGGTCCACCGGACCGTCTCGGCCATGCTGGGCGGGGTGGCGATGATCCTCCTGCGGGTAGTTACCCAGGCGGAGGCGTTCCGCTCCATAGACTGGAACGTCATCTTCCTGCTGGTAGGGATGATGGTCATCGCCAACGTCCTGCGGGAGACTGGTCTCTTCCAGTGGCTGGCGGTCCAGGCGGTCCGGCTGGGTAGGGGGCGACCGGTTCGGATTCTGCTCATCCTCTGCACCGTCACGGCCATCAGTTCGGCTTTTCTGGACAATGTGACCATCGTTGTGCTGGTGGTACCGGTGACGCTGTTCGTGACGGGACAACTGGGACTGGGCCCGTTGCCTTTCCTTATCGCCGAGATTCTCTCCTGCAACATCGGCGGGACGGCGACGCTCATCGGCGACCCGCCCAATATCCTCATTGGCAGCGCGGCAGGGATAGACTTTACCACGTTCCTCGTCCACATGGGCCCCATCAGCCTGCTCATCCTGCTGGCCTTTCTGGGACTGGCCTGGCTGATGTTCCGCAAAGAACTGCGGGCGCGCCCGGTGCGGGCCGCCGACCTCTTTGCCCTGGAGGCGGCAGAGTTACTCACGAACCGACCCCTTCTGCGGAAGGGCATCATCGTGATGGGTGGGGTGATTCTCGGTTTTTTATTTCACGGGAGCCTGCACATAGAATCCGCCACCGTCGCCCTGGCCGGGGCGACGGTTCTGCTCCTCTGGACCCGGATGGATCCATACCACGTAATCCGGGAAGTAGAGTGGACGACTCTCTTCTTCTTTGTTGGTCTGTTCATTGTGGTGGAGGGGTTGGTTCAGACGGGGATCATCCGGGCGGTCGCACAGGCGGTTCTGCGCGTCGTGGACGGGAACTGCGGCCTGGCCTCTATGGTGCTCCTGTGGATGTCGGCCGTCATCTCCGGCGTGGTGGATAACATCCCCTACACCGTCACTATGATTCCGCTGGTAGAGAATCTGGGGCAGGCGATGCCGGTGATGCCCCTGTGGTGGTCTCTGGCGCTGGGAGCCTGTCTGGGTGGGAATGCCACCCTGGTGGGGGCGTCGGCCAACGTGGTGGTGGCTTCGCTGGCGGAGCGGAGCGGCCACCCCATCCGCTTCTGGCATTTCTTCGGCTACGGCGCACTCACGACCTTCGTCTCCCTGCTCCTGGCTACCGCCTATCTCTGGTTGCGATATTTGCGATAAATTTACGGATAAGTCTGGTTCATCTCTCTTGACAAAACGGGCGCATCCGGGCTATAATGAGAACGGATGTTCTACACCCATCCCTGGAGGGAGCCCGATGCGCCGGATGCTGGAGTATCAGGCCGACCGCATTGAGGCGGTCCTGGCCCACCACAAAATCCCCGCCCGCGTCACCGGCGGGACGGTCACCCCGCGCTGGA
>CALDFY010000023.1 GCA_937942115.1 uncultured Anaerolineae bacterium
CCCTTCCCCCCTCCCCCAAGCGCAGCGATGGGGGAAGGGGGGATAAAGGGGGAGGGCAAAAGGGGCCTCCTTCAGTATCCTGTATTCTTCAAAATCCCCAATGTCAACACCATTGGGCTGTGAGCCCGCACTGACAGGCCCGGCGGCCTGCGCCCCGCAAGCCATTGCAGTTTCTGACTCGCCAGAATGCGCCTCGCGCGATGGGATACTACCCAGAAACATACAGGGCGTAGCGCAGGCTGTTCGCCTGCACTGACAGGCCTGGCGGCCTGCGCTATGCAAGCCATTGCAGTTTGTGACTACTCGCCAGAGTGCGCCCTGCGCGAGGGGATACTACCCAGAAGCATACAGGGCGTAGCGCAGGCTGTTAGCCTGCACTGACAGGCCTGGCGGCCTGCGCCACAATCTTCAAAATCCCTTAGCATCATTGGGCTTTTCAGCCCCTCAGTGGTGATTCCCATGCAGATGAAACGGCACGTGGGTGACCATAACCTCCCGTCGGAAGAGGAAGGCCAGGTGAATCAGCCAGGCCGTCTGGTTGTGCAGGAGATGGTGCCACCACTTGGCCGGGACGAACTGCGGGAGCACAATCGTCACCACCTGATCCCGCCGCCGCCGGTCGTCTATCCGGTCCACGTACTCCACCAGCGGCCCGACAATGGACCGGTAGGGGGAAGGGAGCACCACCAGCGGGATACCGTCTCCCCATTCCTCCCACTTGCGCCGGATTTTCGGCGTCTCGTTGGGGTCCACCTCCACGTAGACCGCCGTCACGTCGTCCGAAAGAGAACGGGCATAGTTGAGGGCCGCGATGACGGCCCGGTGGACGCCCGCAATCGGGACAATCACCCGATGCCGCCGGACGGGCGGCGGGCTCCCAAAGGCTTCCAGCGAGAGTTGAGCGGCCACGTCCCGGTAGTGCCGATGGACCGCCAGGAAGAACCCGATAAAAAGGGGAATCCAGGCGACAACGATCCAGGCGCCGTACACAAATTTGGTGACGATAAAGATAATGAGAACGGTGGCCGTTACAGTGGCGCCGAACCCGCTGATGAGCGCCTTCAGCCACCAGGAGGAGCCACGTCGTCGCCACCGGCGCGCGACCATCCCGGACTGGGAGAGAGTAAATGATAGGAAGACCCCCACCGCGTAGAGCGGAATTAAGCGCGTCGTCTCCCCGTGAAAGACGATCAGAAGCGTGGAGGCCGCCAGCGCCAGCGCCAGAATCCCGTTGGAGAAGACCAACCGGTCCCCCATCAGGGCGAACTGGTTGGGCATGTACCGGTCCCGGGCCAGGAAGTAGGAGAGACGCGGGAAATCGGCGAAGGCGGTGTTGGCCGCCAGGACCAGGATGAGCATCGTCGCAGCCTGGAAGAGGTAGTACAGGGCCGTGCCATTGCCAAAGGCCACCCGTCCCAGTTGGGAGATGACCGTCTCGTGGGTCTCTTCATCGGGGACAATGCCGAACTGATGGCTCAGGAAGGTGATGCCCAGGAACATCGTGATGAGGAGCGAAGCCATCGCGATGAGTGTCCGGCCCGCGTTTCGGGATTCCGGTGGTTTGAAGACAGGCACTCCATCGGCAATTGCCTCCACACCGGTCAGGGCGGCGCAGCCGCTGGAGAAGGCCCGCAGGATGAGGAAGAGGGTCAACGGATGTGTTGCAGGGTACTCTATCCGGGGCGGCACAGCCGGCGGCATCCCCGCCGCGATCCAGCGGTAAAGCCCGACGCCCAACATCCCCAGCGTCATCGTGACAAAAAAGTAGGTGGGGATAGAGAAGATCGTCCCCGATTCCCGCACGCCCCGCAGGTTCAAAATGGTGATGACAGCGATAAGCGCCAGTCCCATCCCCACCCGGTACGGGTAGAGAGCCGGAAAGGCAGAAGTGACCGCCGCCACGCCCGCGCTGATGCTCACCGCAACGGTCAGAACGTAGTCGGTGAGGATGGCCGCCGCCGCCACCAGACCGGGCAACTGCCCCAGGTTATCGTGGGCGACGATGTACGCCCCGCCGCCACCCGGGTAGGCGTGGATGGTCTGGTAGTAGGAGAAAGCGACGATGGCCAGCAGGATAGCGATGCCCAGCGCAATGGGCCATGCCAGCCGGACTGCCGCACTCCCCGCCAGGATGAGCACCAGCAGAATCTCCTCCGTGGCGTAGGCCGTAGAGGAGAGGGCATCCGAGGCGAAGACCGCCAGCGCTTTGACTTTGGTGAGTCGTTCGTGCTTCAGTTGGGCCGTTGCCAGGGGGCTGCCGATGAGCAGCCGCCGCAGGCTGAACCCGGAAAGTCCGCTCCACATCGTCGTTCCCTGTGGGATAAATTGTAGCACAGAACTCCATCCCTGCAAGATGCCGCTTGCGCCGATACCAAATCCCGATACAATATGGACGGCGGACGACAGACGACAGACCCCAGACGACAGACCACAGACGACAGGCCACAGACGACAGACGATAGACGACCGCTCGGAGGGAACATGTCACCCAACGATTTCCGCATCACGGCACACCCCATTCTGCCGGTAGAGCCCCGACCGACCTTCCCTATTTTCTGGCAGGGCCAGGAGATGACCGCCTGCGAGGGGGAGACCATCGCCTCGGCCCTCTTCGCCAACGGGGTCCGCATTTTCGGCCATCATCACAAGGACGGCGCCCCCCAGGGCATTTTCTGCGCCAACGGCCAGTGCGCGCAGTGTACCGTCGTCGCCGACGGCCTGCCGGTCAAGTCCTGTATGACCCTGGCCCGCCCCGGGATGCGCGTGGAGCCGCTGGACGGCAAACCGGTCCTCCCCGATGTCCAGACCGTCCCCCAGATGCGCCCCATAGAGACGGTGGAGGTGGAGTGCCTCATCATCGGCGGCGGCCCGGCGGGCCTCTCTGCCGCCATTGAACTGGGCAAAGCGGGGGTCCGCACGCTGATTGTGGACGATAAACACCGGCTGGGCGGCAAACTGGTCCTCCAGACCCACAAATTCTTCGGGTCGGTGGACGCCTGCTACGCCGGGACGCGCGGGATTGACATCGCCACCAAACTGGAAGAAGAGGTCCGGCGCTACGAAAACGTCCAGGTCTGGCTGAACTCCACCGCGCTGGCCGTCTTCTCGGACCGGAAGGTGGGGGTCCTGCGGGACGGGAACCGCTACGTCCTGGTTCAGCCCCATGTTCTCCTGGTGGCGACGGGCGCGCGGGAGAAGTCGCTGGTCTTCCGGGGCAACACCCTCCCCGGCGTCTACGGGGCGGGCGCGTTCCAGACGCTGGTGAACCGGGACCTGGTGCGCGCGGCCCGGCGGCTCTTCGTGGTCGGCGGGGGGAACGTGGGGCTGATTGCGGCCTACCACGCCCTCCAGGCCGGCATCCAGGTCGTGGGCCTCTGCGAGGCGCTCCCGGAGTGCGGCGGCTACAAGGTCCACAAGGACAAACTGATCCGTATGGGGGTTCCCATCTACACTTCCCACACCATCCTCAGCGCCAACGGCGAGACGGAGGTGGAATCGGTTACCATCGCCCAGATAGATGACCGCTGGCGGCCCATCCCCGGCACCGAGAAGACCTTCGCCTGCGATACGGTGCTCATCGCCGTCGGGCTGGACCCGGTGGACGAGTTCTACCGCAAGGCGAAGGAGTTCGGCCTGCCGGCCTATGCAGCGGGGGACGCCGAGGAGATTGCCGAGGCGTCGGCGGCGATGTTCACCGGACGGATTCGGGGGCTGGAGATTGCCCGTGCCCTGGGCCGGGACGTGGGGGAAGTGCCGCCGGAATGGCATCGGACTGCCGAAGTCCTCAAATCCCGCCCCGGCGCGGTGGTCCGGGAGGACATTCCGGAGAAGGAAGAAGGCGTCTTCCCCGTTCTCCACTGCTCTCAGGAAATCCCCTGCAATCCCTGTACGTCCGTCTGCCCGCAGAAGTGCATCGTCATTGAAGGGGAGGATATTCGGGGACTGCCGGAGTACGTGGGGGAAGGGTGCATCGGCTGCGAGCAGTGTGTCGCCATCTGCCCGGGGCTGGCCATCACGCTGGTGGACTATCGCCAGGACCCGGAGTACCCGACTGTCACCGTTCCCTACGAATTCCCGCCGGAGAGCATTCGCGAGGGGGATGTGGTGACGGTCCTGGATACGGAAGGGGCCGTTCTGGGGAACGTGGAGGTGGTGAAGGTGCGGGCGCCGAAGTTTGCCGACCGGGCGCTGCTGGTACGGGTCCGGGCGCCCCGGGAGATCGCCCGTCGCATCGCCGGAATTCGGGTTCAGGAACCGGTGGTGGCGGAGCCGGAGGCGATCTACGTCTCCCGGATGCTGGAGGACGAGATTGTCTGCCGCTGCGAGCGGGTGACGGTGGGGGAGATTCGGGCGCTCATCCGCGCCGGCCTGCGGGATATGAACCACATCAAGGGCATCACCCGGGCTGGTATGGGCGCCTGTGGCGGCAAGACCTGCACCAACCTGATCCTGCGCATCTTCCGGGAGGAGGGGGTCCCGCTGGAGGAGGTGACCGAGAGCGTGCGACGGCCCCTCTTTGTGGAGGTCCCGCTGGGGGTCTTTGCGGGGGCGGCGGCGGAGGAGGTGGCGGCGGAGGCCCCGCCGACCCGCAAGGACGTGCATCGGTGGGGGATGTAGAATAAGCCCGGCGGTTCATCGCCGGGCTTATTCTATGCAGCCCTTTTCAGAGACCGAATCATTTTGCCGTTGTCGGGGAAAGAGGGGATTTTGCGGCGGGCGGTGGCCTTCGGTTGCCAGCCAAAACCTCTACGGCGCGAGAGAAACCGGCGCGCGGGCTTCCCCCGGTCAATAGTTATGCCGCAGAAACAAAAGGAGCACATAGAGAGTGCTCTATGTGCTCCTGTGAGGTTTCTTCAACCTTGTCCGATCCGGTTCAGTGCGACTCCTCATGCCGGAGAAAGTGTCCCACGATACCACCGATCAGTGCAAGCGTGACCACCAGGGTGATAAGCCCCGGAAACCACCACCCCAGGAGTCCGAAGAGAATTCCGACCAGCACAAACCCGACCAACGTCCCCATCGCCTGAATCGTCTGCTCCCTGAAGCGGGTCTGCGGGAGGCTCTGGCGGACCCAGAGCCCCAATCCCCCGCCCATTCCCAGCAAACTGCCGATGATCAGTACATTAAGGATCTGAACCCCGTTAAAGCTGTTTGTCCGGACGACCAGAATACCACAGGAGGCGTCGCGAGCCGGAATCGGATATCTGGGGAACTGGTAGACACGGACCAGTATCAGCCGTCCTCCATAGGCGGCATCCTCGGCAGTGACCTTCCACTCCAGAGCCTTTCTTTCGCCCGGCTCCAAGAGCACGGAGGATTGCACCTCTCGCATCAGGGTGACGAATCCGCTGCTGATGGATGCGCGAACGACAAATTCGGTTGCCCTTTCCAGTGAGTTCTTCAAGGAGAGTCGGACAATGCCGCTTTCCGCCGTTGTGATGATGACCGGGCATTTTAATCCCGGGAGCGATTTCCCCTCGCTGGCGGCTATGCCGAACAAAGATGCCTCCAAGTCTCCCCAGATAGCCCCGCCAGCGACCAGTATACCCAGCAGGACTCCGGTGGAAAACAGGGCGAGGCTCAGGATACGGCGAACGTTCAGCACGGCGACTGGTTTGGAGACGCTTACTTCCTTCTATGAACGGCGATCATTGCGGCGCCGATGGTGCCGAGGAACAATCCGCTTATAGATGCTGCGTGGGAAAGGAAACTCAGCCAGAAACTGGCCTGAAAGACCCCCAGGACCATCAGAAAGGGCAGCAGGAAGCCTATCAGGACCAAGAAAAAGCCCATAAGGATCAACATAGACGGCTGTGAAAATCTCATCGGTAAAGCCAACAACAAACCCGGTGATCAGGCTCCGTTTCAAACGCCGGTGGTTCTTCCTTCTCGCACAACCCGGCGATCCGATGGGAGCAGCGGGGATGAAATCGACACCCACTGGGAGGCTTGACCAGGCTGGGAGGCTCCCCGGGCGGTACATTTTTCAGAACGGTAGCGTTCCGGGCATCGGGGTCAGGGGTGGCTTCAAACAACGCCCGAGTGTAGGGATGCTGATGGTGGCGGATCAGGTCATCCACTTTGGCCTGTTCAATAATCTTCCCTGCGTACATCACGAAGATGCGTTCGGAGAAGTAGCGCACCGTGGAAAGGTCGTGGGTGACATAGATGACGGCCAGATTGTGAGTACGGCGCAATCCTTCCAGCAGTTTCAAGATTTCCACTCGTACTGAGGCGTCCAGCATAGAAACCGGCTCGTCTGCCACCAGGATTTTGGGCTCCAAGATCATCGCTCGGGCGATAACCACCCGTTGCTGTTGTCCACCGCTGAGCATATGAGGAAACTTGGGCAGGAAGTCTTCCACCGGGGCCATCTTGACCTCTTCCAGCACCCTGCGGATGCGCTCTTCTCGCTTCCGGCGATCTCGCATTCCGTTGATGATCAGAGGTTCTGCCAGAATACTCTGCACCGAGAGGAAGGGAGGCAGGGCTCCATACGGGTCTTGCTGGACGTAGCCCACATAAGAGCGGTATTCCCGTAAGCCCGCGATGCCCATCTCGCAAATGTTTTTGTTGCCGAAAAGGATTTTGCCTTTGGTAGGCCGAACCAATCCCAGAATGGTGCGCATCAAAGTTGTTTTGCCACAACCGCTCTCACCCACGATGGCGATAGCCTCTCCTTCTGCCAGGTCAAAACTGACGCCATCCACTGCGCGGACGTATCCGGCATGGAGGAACCCCCATCGCCGCAACTCAAACCACACTTGTAGGTCCTGGATGGAAAGAGCGGGTAACGTCGGACAGAACGGTGTCTCTGTTGGGGAAGAGATGGTCTGGACTACCTGTTCTGCAGCCATAATATGCTCCTCATGCATATAGCCAGCATCTGACCTGACGGCCGTTCCGGGTGAGCATTGGCGGGTCTTCATCGCAACGTCCGAACCGATCAGGGCAGCGCTCTGCAAATCGGCATCCTTTGGGTGGGGAGAGCAAGCTAGGCGGCTGCCCAACGATAAAGTCGGGTTCCATATCGGTCCGGAGCCGGGGTACGCTGTCCATCAGTTTCTTGGAGTATGGGTGCAGCGGGGACTCAAAGAACCGCCAGGCATCACCGGTTTCCACAATCTGCCCCGCATACATCACTGCCACCCGATCGGCTAATTCGCTGGAAGTGGATATGTCGTGAGTGATGAGAATATAACTGACCCCCAGGTTCCATTTGATGGACTTCAGCATGTTCATGATGTTGGCCTGAGTCAGTACATCCAGAGCAGAAGTGGGTTCGTCCAAGATGACCAGTTCGGGGGCAGTGATCAGCGCCATTGCGATCGCTACACGCTGTCGCATTCCTCCGCTGAGTTCAAACGCGTAGCGGGTGACGAAATCCTCCGGCACTCCTACCATCTGGAACATCTGGATGACCTGTTCCATCGCTTCTTTCCGACTCAGACCTTTGTGAACGATGGCTGGCTCGGCAACCTGATCTCCCACACGCAGAACGGGATTCAAAGCATTCATCGCTGCTTGCGGCACCATAGAGATGCGCGCCCAGCGGATTTGCTGACGAAACTCTTCTTCACTCAGCTCCATCACGTTTGTACCGTCTAAGAAAATCTTGCCGGAATAGCGGTAGACATTGCGGGGGAGAAGACGCAAGATAGCCCGCGCCATAGAAGTCTTTCCGCAACCGGATTCTCCGATGATAACGATGGCTTGATTAGCGCCCAGTTCAAGGTTGACCCCATCCACGGCCTGGACAACTCCTTTGGTGGTGCGAAAGTACAGAATCAGGTCTTCTACACGAAGCACGGTCGTTTCTGCCATAGTTACAACTCTCTTAGCCTTGGGTTAAAGATGCGGTCCAGCGCGAATCCCAGCAGGGAGAACGCCATACCGGTGATCATCAGCAGCGCCGCCGGCTCCAGTACCCAGTAGTAATTCCCTTGAACCAGCGCCCCATTCACGCGAGCGTCGTCAATGACCTTACCCCAGGTAGGAAGAATGGGGTCCCCTAGGCCCAGAACGGAAAGGGCGGCCTCTGTAAAGACGTATGCCGGGACCAAAATGACCAGTTGGGGAATCAGCATAGGGACAATCCGGGGAATCAGGTAGCGGAAAATGATTCGCGCATCGCTGGCTCCGTAGGCACGCGCCGCTTCAATATATGGCGACTCTTTCACCTGAAGGAAAACCGCCCGATAGGTCTTAATACTCCCCCCGAAGATACTTAGCAGAATGAGTACTCCCAGAATTACCCAGATGCTTCGGGAGTAAAAAGTGCCCACCATAATCAAGATGGGCAGTATGGGTAATACCATATTGATCTCCGTGATCCGCTGGATCACTTCGTCTAACCACCCTCCGAACCAGGTGCCGAAGGCGGCGATAATCATAGTGGTAATCGTTGTACCCAGAGCAGCCAGCAAGCCGAACATCAGAGCGATCGGCGTGCCCCACAGCAAGGCGATGGAGAGGTCGCGGCGCCGGTGATCGGTTCCGGCCCAACCATAGACCGATCCATAGAGCACAAATTCTGCATCCACATCGGCATTGGGCTCAAACAGCAATGCCCGAACTCGGAGGGTATATCTGCCCGGCAGGACAGCTAGCGTTTCCGACTGAGGGTCGGAAAGCAGGCCGAGCAGAGGAGGCCTTCCCTTGAGCCGCCGCTGCAATTTCTCGTCCTGTGAGACGAAGTACCGGTGGTATCTGCCGATCGCCCCTTCAAACATTCGGATTTCCCGGCCGTCCGGCGCCAGCCAGGTCAGAGCCACGTAAGGCTGTTTTTCGGTGTAAAGGCTACGGAAAAATACCGCAATCTCATTGGGAAAGTAAGCATAGGAATATTCTATAGGAAACGAGAACACCACCTCCCTAGTTTCCTCTGAAACCTGCTCCATCGTTTTCTCAATTTCGCCTTCCCAGGTATTCAGGATGATCGTTTCCGGAAGGCGGTCCTTGCGGAACCAGTTGACCCATGCCGGTGCTGCGGTTTTGGGGGTTTTGTACCAGATATCTTCTCCCCCTCGCCACAGACGGACCGCCTCCTTGTAGGGTATGGCAATCACGGCGTAAATCGCTGTGATGACCAGTCCCACAATGATGATTATGCCGACTACAGCGGATGGATAGCGCCGGACTTCCTGAAAGAGATTTCTCAACATCATACGGGCTTCCCCTCGCCTCCGATTCGTACCCTGGGATCTACCAAGGCGTAGATGAAGTCCAGGACGAAAACGGTGATTGCCAGCAGGTAGGCATAAATAACCGTGGAACCGACAATCACCGGCACGTCAAAGTGGCCGATCGCTCGGTAAAGCGTCCGCCCCAGTCCCGGCCAGTTGAACACCGTTTCTAGGATGATTGCGCCCGTCCAGAGCGTGATGACCATAAGAGCGAAATTGGTAATGATGGTCGGCAGGGTTGGTCTTAGAATGTAGCGCCGTTCTACATCCTGGTCCGGCAACCCTTTCGCCTTAGCCATTTCCACATAGTCTTCGCTGGAGTAAATCAGGAAAAAGGTGCGCCAGTTGTAGGTGTTCAGGAAGAACGAACTGAGCATCACAGCCGTGGTGGGCAGGATCAGATGTTTTGCCAGGCTCAGCGCGTATTCCAGCGGATGATCCGGCGGAGGTGCATCCACCATCCCCCCGAAGGGCAGAAGGTGCAGCACTGCCGCGAAAATCAGAATCAGGAACAGGCCGTAGAACCATGCCGGAGCTGCAGACGTCGGTGTTAGAGCGATGATAAGTTTGTCTACAACGCTACCATACCTGCGGGAAAGGGATAGGGCCGCAAAAAGGGTAATGAAGAAAAGGATCAGATTGGAGAATCCCCAGAGCATCAGTGTAGGGGGAAGACGTTCCAGGAGAATGTTCTTGACCTCCCTGGAGCCTTTATCGCTCATTATCTGTTGCGCCTTTCCCAACCGCAGGGTGATGGCGTCCTCCAAGTATCGGAGACTGCGAATGATGAACGGTTGATTCAGCCCCAGCCGCTCTTCTTCCAGCGCCACCATACGCTCTATGAGCTGCTTGCGCTCCTCCGCCGACAATTGCCGCATTTCCGGGCTCAGGGTTGCAAATTGCGCACCGATCCTTTCCCGGATTTCGCCTCGGCGGATTTCGTCCACGTATCCTCCCATGTTGGCGATCAGAACGGTCAGGTATACACCAACGACGATGGTGAAGAATAGGAGGACTAACCGAACGCCCATATATCGGGCAGTTCGGCTGAAGGTGCCGCTACCCGGCCCCTTTGAAGGTTTTTTGACCTCTGACCTGCTCATAAGAGTTTCCTTATTTCCCCCAAAAAGGGATTGCGTTTGTGGTCCGTTTCATCCCGAATGATATAGCCCCTTTTCCCCGTGGTCATTCCGATAAATAGTGAGAATCTTACAGGGCCAGTTCTATGCTGGTATTCCATTCGCCAGAGCCACTACCCTTTTCCCATTGGAGGGAAGAAAAAGGGGGGTTGGACAAGGACTTCGCTGCCATCCCCAAGTCCTGCTCTTTTGCCTCTTCCCCACTTGAGCTATTCCGAAAAGTCGCTCGTAGTGAGGTACGGAACGAAGTGGAATGCCTTTTTGGCCCACCGGAACGCCACTCTGCTTTGCTTCGTGGTTGACTACGAACGTCATGTTATAGACATCGTGGGGACGGACAAGGCCGCCCCCACGATGTCGGTTCATGCCCTCGTCCTAGGTCCTGTCGCTATATGACCCATTACTGGGTCACAAACTCCAGGACCTCGGTGATCGGCACAAGGGCCCGCTTGGACACGACGATTACTGCCAGCCGGTTGGAGCCGGCCGCCAGTTTGCCCGTCACATCCGCACCGAGTTCCACCTGCCACAGGCCGTCCTCTATGGCCTTCGCCTCGCCGCTGTAAGCTAGTTTCCCGATGGCGTCAAACACCAGGAACTTGACCATAGAGATATCGGCCACGGCGTAGGGCTTGCCATTGAACTCCACCTGGATGTCGTACTTCACCGCGTCGCCGATCTTAACCAGGGCGGGACCATCTACTGCTACCACAGGGATGGGGGCTTCAGCAAAAAGCGCCCACTTGTCTGCCCGGTCCGGGAAGTCGGCGAAGCGCTGCAGCACCAGCGTGCCCTCTACCGGGAGTGCCTTCTCCAGATAAAAGGGGCCGGTGGAGATGTGGAAGTGGCCGTAGGTCTGGTACCACTTCAGGAGATTCTGATAGCGGGCCTTGGCCGCTTCAGCGGTAATGTACTTCCCCAGGGTAGGCGCATAGGGGATGTACCCTTCTGCCGCTGCTGCATCCAGTTCCGCCTTCAGAATCTCCAACGTGGGCCCGGCGATGTAGTTGAGTTGCTCCACCTCCAGTTTTTGAGATTTGTCGGTGGAGAAGACCGCCTTGCCCGCCGCCTCGGCCCGAATCCCCAGCGCCACGTTGTGCCATCCGGCTTCGCCGTTCTGATAGTCAGATGGATGGGCCGCTCGCCCGTTGGTGACGTTACTATCCGCTTCCGGCGTGTAGGCGTCGGTGTAGTACTCAATCACCAGCGGGTTCTCCGAAACGATCCGCCATCCCTTAAAGGCCTCCATAAAGGTCTCAAAAGCGGGCACTGCACTTTCATCATAGATGGCGGAGGCCTCCTTGGCCCGGTCAAAGGTCAGGATCATGTACATAACGTGGTCGGCGACTGAAACCGGGCTGCCATCATGCCATTTCATCTTGTTAAAGTAGTCGTCCTCATAGTACATAACGACCTTGATCTTGGCCGTCAGCCCTTCGGGGAACTTCTCCGCAGCGGTGATGAAGACCTGTTTTTCGGCGTCCCAGTCCGCCCAAGCGTCGCCTGGCACCTCCACCTTATCTACAAAGGTCAGGGGCGCCCAGTCCAGGTTCTGCTCAATCGGCAGACCCTTCTCGGCGAAGATTTCAGCCCTCGCTAAGCGGTTGGGCAGCCACTGGCCGGTGAAGGGATCGGGTACCACCGCAGGGGATTGCATCCCGCGCAGGGGCATCATATCGTACACCCAGTTGGAACCAGCGACGGGATTCCAGGGCTGCGTCATCATGTCGGGCATCGCGATGGTGACCGAACCACCTTCCTGACCCTCGTAGCGCACCGTCACCCCCCACAGCCAGGACCCGTAGATGGAGCCGGAGAGGTCACTGGCGAGGGAGACATTCGGTGCCAGCGGCGCAGCCCCGATTCGGTCCAGCAGCCAGACCCGCGCCGAGTCTTTCATCGCCCAGCGGAGAGCCTCGGCCATCAGTCCGCGCCGCTGTTCTGCGGTGGTGAAGTCGCTGGTCTCCAACCGCTTCGCCAGCTCGTCAAGCTCGGGCAAAGGTTTGTACCCCTGCCAGAGGGCGTCCGGCCGGCCGCGCGGAGTGTAGAAGTAGGAGAAGTTGGTGGCCGCATCGCGGTCAATGGCAGTGGAGACCCATCCGCCGGTATAGAAGTGGAAGCAACCCGTGGCGGGGTTTGATCTGATCCAACAGGGGGCTGCCTCGCGGGAAGTCTTGTACTGGCGATCCAAGGTGAAGCCGATATCCTCCAGCAGGTTCGCCACGTAGTCGCCGATCTCGCGCCGCTCGTCTTCCGTACGGATCAGCGCAATGATGACTACCGGCTCACCGTTGTAGGTCCACTTGCCATCCACCAATTCCGCCCCCATCGCCGCCATCTCCTCGGCGATCACCTCCTTGGCCTTCTCGGGGTTGTGGGCGTAAGTGAGTTCAATCTCGGCGATGACATCGGCCAGGAGAGCGGAATCCTTGGAGGCGTAGTTGATAGGCACGAAGCGGGGTCGGGCCAGGCCGCCCATAATTTCCTTTACAATGTAGTCCCGGTCAATCAGCCAGTTCATCGCCTCGCGCACCCGCGCCGAGGAGAAAGGATTCAGGCGACCATCCTCAAAGGTGGGGCCGGCCGGGTTGAAGGTGATCTCGTTGTAACTGCCGTACGAACTGTAGTAATTCAGTTTGCCAGCCTCCGCCAGTTCGAAAATTCGCTTGGCCGTTTCAGGAGAGGATATGCTGTAGGCGTAGACCTGGATGTCGCCCGCTTCCAACCGACTGATGGCCAGGTTGGCGTCCGGCTCCCGAACCATCACCACCCTATCCACCCATGAGCCAAACCGGGGAACGGGCGTGGGGGTCGGCGGCACCGGGGTCGGCGCTTCTGTCGGCTTGGCCGGCGGCGGGGTCGTCGGCGGGGTCGGCCTGCAGGCCGCCAGCATCAGCCCGACGACCACCAGCAGGGTTACGGCGAACAGTCCGCGTTTCATCGTTTCTCCTCCTGAGTTGGTAATTGGGTACATTGGTAATTGGTAGATTGGTGCACTGGTAATTGGTCGGGGCGGTTGGGCTTCTCCTCCCAGGCATCACCTCCTTTCGCGCCGATG
Source organism: uncultured Anaerolineae bacterium (assembly GCA_937942115.1). GTDB lineage: Bacteria > Chloroflexota > Anaerolineae > B4-G1 > DUEL01 > SpSt-77. Next base: position 13,383 of record CALDFY010000023.1, read on the forward strand.
AGGGCTGACACACTCCATGAAATAATACCGTTTTCGGGCCGAAAAGGTTCAAAGGACAGGGAGCAAGTCGCAAAGTCGCAAGGAGCAGGGGGCAGGCGCCCTCCGCTGCACCTCGTGGCTCACTACAAGCAGGGCCGCACCATATACGTTCCTTCCAGGACAAAGCCGCGCGCCCGATAGTAGGGGCGGGTGCCCACGGCGGCGATGACGGCCAGCCGCCGGTATCCGGCCTCCCCGGCCATATCGGCCGCCCACTCCAGGAGACGGGTGCCCAGGCCGATGTGCTGGGCCCGCCCGTCCCGCCGCCGGCCCAACTCCAGCGCCGGGCCGTAGACGTGCAGTTCCCGCACCACGGCGCTCCCGCGCAGTTCCTCCAACTCCGGCTCCACCTGGGGGAGAGAAAGCCGCAGGAAGCCCGCCAGGTGCCCGTCCGGGGTCTCGCCCGCCAGGAAGTGCTCCACCGTGGCGTCGGTCTCGTAGGTGGTGACGGTGAGGCTCAGGGACGATGGGTCCACCGGTCGGCCGCGCACTTCCCGGCAGCGGATGCACCGGCAGCGCAGGCCCTGGCGCGCCATCTCCTCCCGGACCACCTCCCGCAGGTTGGAGCGGGTCACCCCGGCAACGATATTTGGGGCCGGAATGTCCCGCATCAGGCGGTTGAGCCGGGCATAGGGCGGGATCAGGGCCTTGCAGGCCACCAGCAGCCGGACCAGCGTCTCCTCGTCGTAGGGCCGGTATTTTCCCTCCCGCCAGAGGTCGTAAAGGTCGGTGCCCTCCAGGAGCAGGCAGGGGTAGATTTTCAGTTCGTCGGGCCGCAGGGCCGGGTCCTCCCACAGCCGCCGGAAGTCCTCCAGGTCCCGCTCCGGGGTGGCGCCGTAGAGGTTGGGCATCCAGTGGAGGACAATTTTGAAGCCGGCCAGGCGGAGCCGCCGGACGGCAGCGCGGGTCTCGGCGACGGTGTGGCCGCGCCGGTTGAGGGCCAGAATCTCATCGTCCAGGCTCTGGACGCCCAGTTGGACTTTGGTCACGCCCAGGGCGCGCAACCGGCGGACTTCCTCGGGGGTGATGCAGTCGGGCCGGGTCTCCACTACCAGCCCGACGTTGCGATGGGGAGCCGTCTCGTTCCGGGCCTGGGCCTCCGCCAGGGTCGGCGAGTCCTCCTCGTTCATCGCGTCCAGGCAGCGGCGGACAAACCATTCCTGGTAATCGGGGGGGTAGTCGGACCAGGTGCCGCCCAGGATGAGGAGTTCCACCTTGTCGGTGGGGTGGCCGATGTTCTCCAAGGCCTGCAGGCGGCCCGCCGTCTGGGCGAAGGGGTCGTAGCCGAAGCGGATGGCCCGCTGGACCCCCGGCTCGTCGGGGAGGTAGGATTTGGGGGCGTTGGGGACGGTGGGGCAGTAGAGGCAGCGGCCCCGGCACGGATGGGGCGGGGTCAGAACGGAGACGGGGGCGACGCCGGAGATGGTGCGGGTGGGCTTGCGGCTCAGGGCCTGCTCCAGGCGCGGGTCGGGGGCCAGTTCGCCCGCTGCGCAAAGGCGGCGGTAGGTGCGCAGGAGTTGGTCGCGGGAATAGAGGCCGCCGCCGGGGCGGGGGTACTGGCGGATAACGGCCTCCACCCGCTTCGGCGTCAGGCGCGCGGCAGAGGCGGCCAGGGCGCGTATGCATTCCTCACCCCTCCCCCCTCCCCTCTCCTGACCGAAGGTCAGGGGAGGGGAGGGGGTGCCGCCAAAGGCGGCGGGGATGGGGTGAGGAGCAACTCCATCCTCACCCCTCTCCCGGCCCTGCGGGCCACCCCCTCCGTTGACTTTAGCCTTTTCGCCCACGTTCTTCCGCATAGGCCTCCGGCCGCTTTCACAACCTAAAAGAGATGATTTTTCATTGCGGCGACGAAGCCGCCGCAATGAAAAATATTTTCTTTTTGTTCTTCTGGTCAGGCAGAAGGCGGTTTTTGGCGATTTTCCAACTACCCACTCCGAAAAGAACCAAACTTCAAGGAGGGGGTCAAGGGGTTGGGGTGAGGTGACAGGTGTCGTTCATCAGCACCAGACGGTAGAATTTCCCGTTCCATTCAATCTGGTTGATGGCACAGGTGTCCTGGGCCACGTGCCAGAAATGGTCGTTGCCCAGGTCCAGGACGGCGCAGAGGAGCACCTGGTTGACCACCCGATGGGCCACCAGGGCGACGGTCTCGCCGGGGTGTCGGCGGACGGTCTCCTCCAGGGCGGCCACCGCGCGCTCCCGGACGGCTGCCAGGCTCTCGCCGCCGGGGAAGTGGACGGTGTGGGGCGCTTCCCGCCAGGCCCGCCAGAGGTCGGGGTACCGCTCCTGGATTTCGGGGATGGTGAACCCTTCCCACTCGCCGAAACTGAGGTCCAGGAGGCCCTCCAGCGGCTGAGGCTGGAGGCCCTGAGCCTCGGCGATCGCGCGGGCGGTCTCCATGGCCCGGGAGAGGGGGCTGGAGTAGACGGCGGAGAGGGGCCAGCGGGCGGCGAGGGCGCGGGCGGTGGCCCGGGCCTGGGCCCGCCCCTCCTCGCTCAACGGGACGTCGCTCCGGCCGCGAATGCGTTCGCCGGGTTCGTTCCAGGCTGTCTGTCCGTGACGGACGAGGATGATGGTGACAGGTCGCATGGTACAGGTCGCAGGTCTCAGGTCGCAGGTCTCAGGCTGCAGGTCGCAGGGCGCAAGAACGCCACTCCGCTGCGCCGCGTGGCTTTGTTTGTAGTAAGGCACGAAACGGAGTGGGGTGCCGTTCAACGCCACTCTGCTGCGCTTCGTGGCTGACTACGAACAGGGCGCGGGCTACAAGTTCAGGGTGCTCAACTGCTGGGCCAGGTCCTGCGGCGTCACCGCCTCTATCGGGATGTAGCGCAGGCCGGGGTAGTAGGTCTGGAAGAATCCGGCCAGGTCGCCGGGCCAGAGGTGGGGGTTGATGGCGATAACGGTGCGGACGTCCAGCGCGCCGATGCCCGCATCGTCGGCGCTGCCGCCGATGGTCCAGCGGTAGCGGTCCCAGGCGCCGCTGGAGAGGATGGCCTCCACCCACTCCCGGCCCGCTCCCGGTGGCAGCAGGACGTAGGTGCGCTCGTACTGCTCCCGGGGGAGGCCCAGCGGGACTTCCGGCTCCGGTCGGGCGTTCTCCCGGTTCCGGACCGAAATCATGTGCTCCAGCAAGCGGGGATAGGCATATTCGTAGTTGCAATCTTCCCAGCCAGGGGAAGGACCAATTGTAAAGGGGCAGAAAGCCCAGTGGTAGTAGTCCTTGCTGGCCTCGGCATCGTACCACGCCACCCGGCGGGCGACCTCCTCGGCGGAGAAGCCGGTATAGGGACCTCCGGCCCGTACCGGGTAGAATTCACTGACGACCAGCGGGATCACCTCACCGCGCATCTTCAGGAGGTGGTAGAGGTAACGGTAGCGGAAGCAGAGGGCGCCAGCCCCCTCCACCACCGGCGAGCCGGGAATCTGGTGACCCCACCACTGGTCTATCGGCCAGTCGTAGAAGACGCCCTCGTGGAGGGTGAGGATATGGCCGCCCTGGCGGGCGCGGCCGAAGACGCCCGTCTCCACCATGGCCTGCATCTCGGCCCACTCCGGCGTCCCGGCGTTGAAGGCGAAGATGCCCAGTTTCAGGCCGTGCCGTTCGGCTTTCTCCATGCAGAGGATCATCAATTGGGCCAGGCGGCGGTACCCTGCCACCCCGGGCGGGGCCGGCTCGTTGCAGACTTCCCAGTAGTCCACCACGCGGCCACCCTGCAGTTCGGGGCTGACGGCGATTTTGTTGAGGATCCGTTGAATCAGGGAATCGGCAAGTTGGGAGAGGTCGGCGCCCATAATGTTCGGGGCGGCCTCTATGGCAGAGGTGAGCCGGCCGATGGTAATGACCTGAGGGGCCAACGCTTTCACTTCGGCCAGCAGGCCCAGACTATCTACGGCTTTAATGACCGGAAATCGGGTGCCGTTCTCCAGCAACTGCCGGAGGTAAGGAATGGTAGGGCCCAAAAAGATCGCATGCACACCCAGTTTGCTGCCTCGCTCTACGACGGGATACGGCCAGATTCCGTCCGACATCGGCGGCCTCCTTTTCGGGGTGGCGGTTGGCATTGGCCTACGTCTGGGGGTATTTTACCACAAATAGGGTGCATTCGCCACTTCTCTCACACGGAGACCCAGAGGCACGGAGAAACTTCCACCTGTGGGTTACCCGTTGGCAATCGGGTTGGAAGGGCCCTTTGAAAAACCGCGAAGGTCAAAAGAAATCCAACAATTTTTGCGCCCTTTGCTACCTGCCTGACCGTTTGAAAAACGGGACGCGGACGAGCGCGGAAAACGCGGAAAAAATCTCCCTTTCGTTCTCACACCAAGACACAAAGGCACAAAGAAAATCAACATAAATCTTTGTGATCTCTGTGCCTTTGTGAGAGATGCCTTTTGCCCTGCGTTTTGAAAAAAGCATCTATCCGCTTTTCCGCGTCCTGGAGCACACGGAAGAAAACGGAAATGCACGGAAAATCTTTTTTATTGCCGTGTTCATCCGTGTTGATCCGCGTTTTTCCGCGTCCTATCCCAAAAGTGTTAGGTGACCAGTGCCCTTTGCGGTCCCGGCGGTTCAAAACATCGCAACCGCACAGGTAGAGAAATCTTGCGGGCTTCCTCGGTCAGGAAAGGGGAGGGGGGCCGCTGGAGGCGACGGGAGTGGGGTGAGGTTGCCCTTCCCCCCGATTATGCTATAATCAACCCGTGACGTCAAGCCATAAAGTGAGGGAAATGAAATGAAACAAAGGCAACGAATTCTCGGCGTGATGCTTCTTTTGATCACTCTGATGCTGGCCCTGGCGCCCCGGACCCAGGCCCGTCCCCTGATGCAGAACCTTCTGGCCAACCCCGGCTTTGATGCCTGGGAGGGGGAAACGGCGCCGAACTGGTATCCCTGGCACGAAGATGCCGGGGATAAATGCAAACAAGCGCCCGATTGGCTTCCCTGCCGCCCTAAATGGAATGTGGAGCGGGACCCCAAAGGATATGGTCTATTTCGCAGCGCACCGTCATCCCAGGCAGTGGGTGTCCAGTATGCACCCTGGCACGGCGGGGTGATGCAGAGCGTAAGTGTGGCGCCGGGGACCCGGCTGCGCTTCAGCGTCTGGGCGCGCGCCCACATCAGCAACGATGACCTGCCCAATCCCTCCTACGGCGGCTGGAACCCCAATTTCCAGGTGGGCATTGACCCCGAAGGGAAGGGGCTCTGGTACGACCCCGGGATCGTCTGGTCGGCGCCGGTGAACGCGCTGGATCAGTGGGTGCAGGTCTCGGTGGAGGCCACCGCCGGCGCCAGCGGCAAAGTGACCGTCTTCGTCTCCGCCCGGATGACCGGCCAAATGCCGCTGAAGCACAACGACGCCTGGTTTGACGACGCCCAACTGGTGGTGGCGGCCCCGGCAGCCACGGCCACTCCGGTCCCCACCAACACGCCCACCCGTCCCCGTTTCCAGGCCGCCTTTGCCGGGGAGACGGTCCCGGACGGCACGGCCTTTGACGGTGGCGCGGCGTTCACCAAGACCTGGCGGGTGCGCAACACCGGCACCGACGCCTGGCCCGATAACACTGTCATGGTCTTCACCGGCGGGGAGAAGATGGGCGGGCCGGATTCCCTGCCCATCGGACGGGTGGCGCCTGGAGAGGTGAAGGAGATCAGCGTTAACCTGATCGCGCCGGCCGCGCCGGGGGACTACACGGGCAACTGGGTCCTGCAGACGGGCGGGACCCGCATCCCTGGCGGTGAACTGTGGGTGAAGATCAAAGTCACCGCACCGGCGGCCCCCACTCAGCCCCCCGCCACTCCCACGCCGGAGGCCACGCCTACGCCCGAAAGCGGCCAGATTTGCGTCCTGGCCTTCCACGATCGCAACGGGGATACGTTCCGTCAGCCGGAGACGGAGGAACTGTTGCCCAACGCGGTCTTCTCCGTGGGCGGCGCGGCGGGCCTGGTGGGCCAGTATACCACCGACGGCGTCAGTGAGCCCTACTGCTTCTCCGGCCTGACGGCGGGTGCGTATCGGGTGAGTATGCAGCCGCCGGCTGGGTACATCGCCAGCGGGCCATCAGATATGATGGTAGCGCTGGCCGGCGCGGCCCGGATGGACGTGGCACTGGGCGCGAAGCGGGGAGAGGGCCCGGCCGTCACGGCCACCCCGGGCGTCGTGCTCCCCACCCCCGCCGGTGGCGAAAGACAGCCGTCCTTCTGGTCGCAGGCCTTGCGGGGGATGGCCAGCATCGCCGGTATCCTGCTATTGGTGCTGGCGGTGATCATTGGGATTCTCTTCGTCATCACCCGGCGACGGTAAGGGCAGCGTGAAGCGCAGCACGCCCACAGGGTGTGCTGCGCTTCCCTTTCCGGCGAAGATGAAAACGACTTCGCGCGTTCTCCTGATAGCCGCCGTTCTGGGATTCAGTATTCTTCCCGCAGTCCAGCCTCTCTTCTCTGGCCGGCTGTTCGGCGCGGATGGGCTTCTCCACTTCCACCGGCTGGTTCAACTGGACCGCGCCGTGCGCCACGGCGTTCTCTATCCACGCTGGCTTCCCGACCTGGGGTATGGCTTCGGCTTCCCCCTTTTTAACTACTACGCGCCCCTCAGTTACTACCTGCTCTTGCCTCTGCGCTGGATGGGGATTCCCGCCCAGACAGCTTTGATGGTCGGATTTGCCCTGGCCATCTGGGCTCTGGCAATCGTGATGTACCTCTGGGGTCGGGACCTTTTTGGGGAAAGGGGAGGCCTTGTTGCAGCGTTCGCTACGGTGTCCGCCCCCCTACGTTCTGAACGACGTTTATCAGCGGGGGGGCTCTGCCCAGTGTCTGGGGGTTGGTCTGGCTGGCGCTGACGGCTTGGGCGGCGCGGCGGACGATGGTCCGCGGCGGCGCGGGATCCCTGGCTTGCACAGTTCTGGGCAGTGCGGCGCTGATGCTCACCCACAACATCACCGCGCTGATGGGCATCCCTCTGCTGGTGGGGTACGTCCTCTTCCTGACCCGACTCTACGGCCTTCGGGCTTCCTTTCGCCCCCTCCTGGCTCTCGCCCTGGGAATCAGCCTGGCTACATTTTTCTGGATGCCCGCGCTTTTGGAGCAGGATTTCGTCCAGGTCCACCAACTCTACCTCCCTCGTGACTTTGACTACCACTTCAACTTTATCTCACTGGATCAATTGCTGAGTCCTCCCCGTCCAGTAGACCCGGCGCTGATCAACTGGATCGCGCCCGTCAGCCTGGGCTGGATTCCACTGGCATTCGCCCTGGTGGGATGGAGCCCTCTGGGAGCCCTCTTACCGCGAGAGGTCCGCGCCCACCGATGGGCGCTCTCCCTGGCGCTGCTGGGGCTGGCGCTGATGACCCTCCCGGTCTCTCTTCCTTTCTGGGAACGCGTCCCTCTCCTGCGGTTCATCCAGTTCCCATAGCGGTTCCTGGCGCCCGCGACGCTGGTCCTGGCGCTCCTGGCGGGAATGGGAGCCGAAGTTCTAATGAGGCGAGCCCGCTGGACAGGGCCGTTGATCTTGCTGGGGTTGGCTGTTTTCGCCCTCACCTGGCTTTATACCCCTCACCATTCTCCCCAACAAGATCCGTCGCCGCCGGATCAGATTCGGTATGAGGCAGAAACGGGCCAACTGGGCGCTACGTCTATGGGGGATTATCTCCCTGTCTGGGTCCAGGAGCGCCCGTCTCCGAACACTCTCCTGCCCCTCTACGAGGCCGCCGCGCCGGATTTCGTCATCCCCCGCATAGACCTGAGCAGCCTCCCCGCCGGAGCCCGCGTTCTGGAGGCGGAGTACGACCTGACCCAGGCACGGGTCACGATAGAAAGCCCCGAACCGTTCCGGCTGCGGTTCCTGTGGTACTTCTTCCCCGGCTGGCAGGGCTGGCTGGACGGCCGGCCGCTCCCGCTGGAGGCCGATGGCCCCTATGGCCTGATCGCTGCCGACGTCCCCGCCGGTCGGCACGAGGTTGCTGTCGCCTTTGGAGATACGCCGCTGCGCCAGTGGGCGTGGTGCATTTCCGGCATCAGCGGCCTTCTCTTCCTCCCGGCCCTCTTCTGGGTATGGCGGACCGGGCCGAGGACTTCCGGGCCTTCCCAGCCGTTCGGTGGGCCGGCTTCCCGGGAGGTTCTGGCGGCCTGTGTGCTCCTGGCTGCAGGCCTGACCATTGCCAAAACCTTTTACTTGGACCGCTACGACAACCTATTCCGCCGGACCCTCTTTGACGGCCGGCAGGTGCAGGGAGTAGACGTCCCCCTGGAAGTGAATTTCGGCAACCAGATGGTTCTGATGGGGTACGATCTCCCGACACCCACTGTACGTGCCGATGAGCCCATAGAGGTCACCCTCTACTGGCGGATTCTCCCTCCGGTAACCACAGATTACAGCATCGGCCTCCATTTAGTGGACGAACGGGGGTTCCTCTACGGCCAGCAGGACAACATGCACCCGGCGTATCCGTACTGCCCAACCTCCTTACTGCGACCCGACCAGTACGCGCGGGATATTCACCAGCTGACGCCCTGGGAGGGGACTCCGCCAGGCCGGTACACTCTGCAGGTTATGGTCTACGATCAAAGCAAATACCGGCTGGACCTGCGAGACGCGGCGGGAAACCCCCTGGGCACGACGGTCTACCCGCTGACTCAGGTGGAGATTCGTCGGCCCCGGCGATTCCCGCCTATGGAGAAACTCCCCCTGCAGACCCGGCTGGACGTAGAGATGGGGGCTCACCTCCGGCTTCTGGGCATCGGGCCCCTTCCGGAGACGGTGGAGACAGGCCAGTCGTTCCTCCTCACCCTTTTCTGGCAGGCCGTGGAACCGCCGAATGGAAACTACGCTGCCCGTCTGCACCTTCGGGGAGCCGATGGAACCGAGGTTGCGGAAGCCATCCAGCCGCCCGGCCGGGCCGATTACCCGACCTCTTCCTGGGCGCGGGGGGAGATCGTGCGCGATGTCTGGTCTTTCTCTGTGCCGGTGGCCCTCCCCGCCAATCCAGCGATCCCGGTGCCCGCCGGGATGTACACCCTCCACCTGGACCTGGTCGGCGAGGACCTCAAGCCCATCTCTCCCGGTGTGGACCTGGGAACGGTAGAGGTCGCCACGCCGGTACGGGAGTTCGCTCCGCCCTCCGTCCCATACCAGGTGGGTGTCCGCTTGGGGGAGATGGCAACCCTTCTGGGGTATGATCTGCTTCCCCCTGCCCTGCGGCCTGGCGAGACTTTCACCCTGACCCTCTACTGGCGAGCAGATGCGCTCATCGGGCACTCCTACACCGTCTTTGTTCATCTCATTGGACCGGATGGCCACATCTACGCTCAGCAGGACTCGGTTCCTGCGGGGTAGACCCGGCCGACGACCGGCTGGTTCCCCGGTGAATTCCTTCGGGACGAGTATCCGTTGACGGTGAACCCTGCGGCCCCATCGGGGGAGTACCGGATACGGGTAGGGTGGTACGACCCGACAACCGGCCAGCGGGTGCCGGTTCTGGATGCAGGAGGCGCACTGCTGGGAGACCACATCGTGCTGCCGGCGAAGATAAAGGTACAGCCTTAGGTGCATCCGGTAAATCCATTGCAAAACCGGGCCTCTTCACTTTGTCCTCACCTCACTCCCTGCCCCCCATAAGCGTTAACTTCAGGTTAGATTCGGCTCTCTGCCTCCCGCCGCCCCGGGCGCCGATGGGAAATTGGCCTCCCTGAGGGCAACCGCGAGGGTTGCCCCTACGCTTCGCGCCGGGCGTCAACCTGCGTTGACGCCCTTCTCAGGAGGTCGGCGAAGGCCGACCTTGTTGCGAACGAAGTGAAGGGATCCGGCCGAAGGCCCAAAGAGGCTGGCTTCAGTCAGCGCCCGAGGCGGCGACCCAACTGGCGCAGCCCCTTAAGTTAACGCATATG
>CALDFY010000024.1 GCA_937942115.1 uncultured Anaerolineae bacterium
GGCGCGAAGCGTAGGGGCAACCCTCGCGGTTGCCCCCAGGGGAGGCCGATTTCCCATCGGCGCCCGAGGCGGCGGGAAGCGGAGAGCCGAAGCCAGCCTTAAGTTAACGCTTATGCCCCTGCCCCCTCCCCCAAGCGCAGCGATGGGGGGATAAAGGGTCTGGGTGGGTTGTCACCCCAAGCGTAGCGAAGCAACGCCGCGAAGCAGGCAAGCGGGAGAGGAGAAGGGCTCAGGGGAGAGGGAAGGGCAAACCCCCGCTTCGGCAAAAACCTGCACTTCCCAGAAGGGTCAGGGGGAGGGATGAGGGACCTCCAGCGGCAGCAACAGAAAACTCTCCGGGCTGACGGGCAACCGCCGCCCCGTCTCCTTCAGATACAGCCCCACCCGCAGGGAGTACGACCCCGACGCCAGGGCCGGCAGGGTCAGGGTGTGCTCGTCCCGCACCACCTCTCCCGCCACCCACAGGGAAGTGGGATAGGTTCCCCGAACGGGCATCTCGTCCACCTGAGCCAGAATGGCGCCGCTCCGGGGGTCTATCAAATGGACGAAGACGGTGTAGTCCTCCTCCATCTCCCGCTGCGCCTGCCAGTAGAGGACCAGCGAGAACGGCTGCCCCGCCCGGACCTCTCCTTTCTCGTATCCCAGGAGACGAATCTGGCCGCCGAAATCCGCCTCCAGAGGGTGGGGAGGGGAGGGCACGGTGAAGACGCGCTCCACAGGGGGAACCGAGAGCGTCCCCAGGGTGACCGGGTTCGCCGAGCCGACCTCAATATGGACCCGGTACTCCCCCGGCGGCGTCTCCCGGGGCAGGCGGACGGTCAGGCGGTCCTCCACCGGCATCCCGGCCGACCAGGCCGGGAAAGGGAGGCGGCCGTACACCGGGGCATCTTCGTAGAGGGAGACGCGCTGCGGGCCCTCCAGCCAGAGGCGAACCGTCCGGTCGGGCAGAGGGGCGGCGAGGGCCTGCCAGCACAGGGTGAGCGCCAGCCGTTCTCCGGGCCGGAGGGACGGCGGCAGCGGCGACCACCCCAGAAGCCGAACGCCCTCCCATTCGGCCGCCCCCGATGCCGGACGGCAGGAGGGGGGAAGGGCACCGAAGGCCCCGGCCTCCGGTGGCTCCAGAGCCCCGAAGGGAAATGGAACCTCCAGTCCGGCAAATTCCTCATCAGGCCCCACGCGGGGGAGGATTTCCAGCGTGTCCGGGTGGAAGAACCCCACGGCAACCTCATAGCCGTCTACCGGCGGCGCGCCCGGCGGCGGGGTCAGGACATGCTGGTCCAGCACCACATCCCCCACCGTCCACTCCCCGGTCGGGTAGTGGAAGGGATGAGTACGGGCCCACTCGCCGGTCTGCGGATGGGTGAGGCGGATGACGGGCTGGAGCGCCGGGTAGGGGGCCCGGACCTCCCAGGTCACCAGCACGCCGCAGCGCCCCCCTCCCCCACAATCCGGCGTCAGGGGGGCCGCGCCGTGGACCCAGACGACGTGGGCAAAGTCAGCAGCAGGCGGCCCCTTCGGCCGCAGCGCGGCTACCGCGCCGGCCGGGAGGTGGTAGACCCAGAGGGCGGGCCGCCCGAAGGGGTCGCGGATTTCCTCCACCGACCACCGGGAGGAGAGCCACTCCGGCCAGGGGAACGGAGGCTGGGCCGTCACGGGCACCAGGTAGACCGCGCCGCCCTCCGGAGGGAGGACCAGCGTTGCGCCGCCCGTCAGCCATTTGACCTGGCCGTACCGCCGGGAGAGGGCGGCCACCGTCGGGTGCTGGTAGTGGACGGAGGCCACGTAGGCCGTCGTGCCTTCCAGGTCCAGCCGGTCCAGGACCTGGGCCAGGAGCACCATATCCCCGTCGTTGGCGTCAAAGAGAGCGGGGGAGCGCGCCCAGCGGAAATAATGGTTTGCGGTGACGGCGCCGTTGCCGTCCAGCAGGAGCAGGAAGGCCAGTGCCGTCCCAGGGGAGCGGAGGCGGGCCGGGAGGCGGCGGACGAGTTCCGAAAGGGCCGCCGCCGGAAAGACGACCAGAAACGGGTAGACCCCGACCATCCGCATGTGATTGGGGACGTCATCCCGGGTGGCCAGCGCGCTGGGCAGGAGCATGATAGGGATGACCAGCAGGAGGAAGACGCGCGCGGCCGAAGTCGGCGGGTCGGCCGGGCGGCGGACGAACATCAATGGCAGGCCGGCCAGCGTCAACAGCGCAACGGGCCACTCCAGCACCGGATGCGGGGCGACGTTGAAGCGGACCCCCGGGTCTCCCCTGCCCGGCCATCCCAGCCCCAGGATGCAGCGCCAGAGTCCGTCCAGCACTTCCCGCCACGTCGGAGCGGCGACCTGGGAGATGCGGACGGAAAAGGCCTGGGGGTTGCGGAGGAAATAGAGCCCCAGGGGGGCGAAAACCGCCAGAGCCACCACCAGGGCAACCGTCAACTGCCGCAGATACCGCCGGCGCGCCGGGGCAGGGGCGCGCAGGAGCAGCCAGAGCATCCCCAGGGCCAGGGGGACAGGGAAGAGGCGCGCGGCCAGGTAGGTGTAGCCGGTCAGTCCCAGGAAGAGCCCGGCCGCCAGGGAGTCCGTCCGGCGGCCCCGCCGCAGGGCGCGCCAGAGGGCCGCTACCGTCAGCGCTTCCATCAGGGACTGGGAGACGGCGCGGACTCCGTAGCGGCTGAGGATGACGTGGGGGAGAAGGACGGCCATCCCGGCGGCGGCAAAGAGGGCCACCCGACGGCCTTCCGGTCCCGGCCCCCAGAGGGCGCGGGCCGCCGCTCCCGTCGCGGCGACGGCCAGCAGGCCGACCACCGCCCCGTTCAGCCGCAGCACCCAGGGTGACGCCCCCACCAGCCGGAACCACAGCGCGCCCAGATAGAAGAACAGCACCTCTTTGCCAGTGTACGCACCGATAAAGACGGGGCGGTATCCGCCGAAGGCGATCTCGTGGGTCAGGATGTTGTTGGCGGCCTCATCGTAGTGCAGGCCGATGGGGAGGTGGGGGATCGCCGCCAGGCGCAGCACCGCCGCCGTCAGCAACACCAGCGACATTCCAACCCAGTACAGACGACGCTCTGGCATTTCATCTCCAATACGGTGGCGCAGGCCGTTCGCCTGCATTTAGCCCCTCACCCCTCCCCCTGACCCCCCTCACAAGCGTAGGTTTTTTCGCGCCCCTCTCGTTCTGGGCGAGCGACAGGCTTCTTTGCCCCTCACCCCCCTTGCCCCCATAAGCGTTAACTTAAGGCTGGCTTCGGCTCTCCGCTTCCCGCCGCCTCGGGCGCCGATGGGAAATCGGCCTCCCCTGGGGGCAACCGCGAGGGTTGCCCCTACGCTTCGCGCCGGGCGTCAACCTGCGTTGACG
>CALDFY010000025.1 GCA_937942115.1 uncultured Anaerolineae bacterium
ACTGCTCCCTGTCCTACTTCGCAAGCGTATAACAATTCACACCAAGCGTTGAAGTCAGCCTCCCTGGCCTCCGACCGAAGGACGGCCTGCGCCGTCCTTTCCGGCGTCAACGCAGGTTGACGCCCGGCGAAACGCCCAGGGAAGGCCGATTTCTAATCGGCGCAAAGGAGCGCCGACTGAAGTCAGCCTCCCTGGGCCTCCGGCCGAAGGACGGCCTGCGCCGTCCTTCCCGGCGTCAACGCAGGTTGACGCCCGGCGAAACGCCCAGGGGAGGCCGATTTCTAATCGGCGCCCTTCGTTCGGGAGAGGGGAGGGGTTGGGGCATATGCGTTAACTTAAGGGGCTGCGCCAGTTAGGTCGCCGCCTTGGGCGCCGACTGAAGTCAGCCTCCCTGGGCCTCCGGCCGAAGGGCGGCCTGCGCCGTCCTTTCCGGCGTCAACGCAGGTTGACGCCCGGCGAAACGCCCAGGGAAGGCCGATTTCTAATCGGCGACTGCCTGATTCCCAACCCAGGAGAAAAGAAATGCGCCGCGATGCCCTTGCTCTCTACATCCACCTGGTCTGGGCTACGTGGGACCGTCTGCCGTTGATCACCCCGGAGATTGAGCGACCGCTCCACCGGGTGATTGCCAGCGAAGCTCAGAAAATGGGTTGCGTCCTCCTGGCCCTGAACAGCGTCCCGGACCACCTGCACATCTTGGTTCGGATACCCAGCACAGTCGCTATAGCCGAACTGGTCAAACAACTGAAAGGCGTCTCCTCTCGTTTCGTCAACGAGACGCTGGACCCGGCCCGGTCCTTCAAGTGGCAGGGATTCTATGGTGCTTTTAGCGTCAGCCGCTGGGACGTGGAGAAAATTCAGACCTACGTTCAGCGGCAGAAAGAACACCATGAGACCAGCACTCTGATCCCGGAACTGGAATCCGTTTCCGAGGAAGTGAAACCAGAACAACTTGAAAGCGTCAACGCAGGTTGACGCTCGGCGCAAAGCGCCCAGGTAAGGCCGATTTCCAATCGGCGCCCTGATGCCCGGCGCAAAGCGCCCAGGGAAAACAAGCGTCAACGCAGGTTGACGCTCGGCGCAAGGGCCCAGGTAAGGCCGATTTCCAATCGGCGCCCTGACGCCCGGCGCAAAGCGCCCAGGCAGGCCGATTTCCAATCGGCGCTTCGCCACCCGGCCAACACGCCCTGAAAGACGAGATGATGGCAGAAGAACGATTAGAAACCGAAACCCCACCCGAAAAACAGCCGCCCCGTCCGGAGCGGTCGGAACAGCCCATCGTGGGCGTCCGCTTCCAGGAGGGAGGAAAAATCTACTCCTTCCTTCCCGGCTCCTGGACCGACCTGGTCCCCGGAGACTTCGTCGTTGTAGATACCGCCTGGGGGCGACAGATCGGCCGCGTCGTCTTCATCCGGCATCTGCCCCCGGAGAAGCGTCGGGACGACCTGAAGACCGTCCTCCGGCGGGCCACCGGCGCCGACCTGGCCCTGCGGCAACAATGGGAGGAGAAGGCCGGGGAAATCCTCCGGCAGTTGCGGGAGCGGGCCCGCCGGGAGTCCCTGCCGGTCAAGTTTGCCACCGCCGAGTACACCCTGGACGGCAAACGGCTCACCATCCTCTACGAAATGGAAGGCAAGGTGGACCTGGAGGAAATCCGACAGGAACTGGCCGAAACCCTCCAGGTCCAGGTAGAAATGCGTCAGATTGGCCCCCGGGACCGGGCCAAATTGCTGGGCGGGTACGGGGCCTGTGGCGAACCCCGCTGCTGCTCCCGTTTCCTTTCCGACTTCAGCCCCGTCTCCATCCGTATGGGCAAGGCCCAGGGCATCTCCCTCACCCCCTCCGACATCACCGGGATGTGTGGACGGCTGCGCTGCTGCATCGCCTACGAGTACGAGGTCTACCAGGAAGCCCTTCAGGAACTGCCCAAACTCAAAAGCATCGTCCGCACTCCCCGGGGCGTGGGCAAGGTGGTGGACCTGGCCCCCCTGAAGAGGACGGTCATCGTCCAGATTGAGGACCAGCGGATAGAAGTCCCCGCCGATGAGGTGGAGGTCCTGCCCAGAGATTTCCCTGTTTGCGCGCCCCAGGAGGACGAATGAGCGCAGAGGGACGAGTTTTGGTCATCCTGGCCCATCCGGACGACCCGGAGTTCTTCTGCGGCGGGACGGTGGGACGGTGGGTGCGAGAGGGCCGGGAGGTCATCTACGTCCTGGCGACCCACGGGGAGCGGGGCTCCGATGATCCGACCATTCCTACCGACCAACTGGCCCGCATCCGGGAGGAGGAACAGCGGGCCGCTGCGCGCGTCCTGGGCGTGCGGGAGGTCATCTTCCTGGACTACCCCGACGGCTCCCTCACCCCCAGCCTGGAGTTGCGCCGGGACCTCACTCGCCAGATTCGCCGCTGGAAGCCAGACGTAGTGGTCACCTGTGACCCCACCGTCCGCTACCGCTCCGGGTACCTGAACCACCCCGACCACCGGGCAATCGGCGACGCCGCGCTGGACGCCGTCTTTCCCGATGCCCGCAACCCCCGCCAGTTTCCCGAACTGCGGGCCGAAGGACTGGAGCCCCACCGGGTGCGCGAGGTCTACATCGCCGGCGCAGCGGAGCCGGATACCGAAGTAGACATCACCGACACGCTGGCCCTGAAACTGGAGGCCCTCCGCCAGCACCGCTCCCAGATCGCCGACCCGGACGGCCTGGAGGCCCGACTGCAAGAGGGGCATCGCAAAGTGGAGCCCGACGGGAGAGTCCGATATGTGGAGCGCTTCCGACGGGTTGTGCTGAGATTGTAGGGGCTTTGCGGCGGGCGGCTTCGCCGCCCGCCGCAGCCCTCTCCTGATGAAAAGGAGGGAGGATGAACACAGCGGACCTGATCCTCACCGGTGGCGTCGTCGTCACCATGAACGACCGGTACGACGTCTGGGAGCCGGGCGCGGTGGCGGTCCGGGACGGGGCCATCGTCGCGGTGGGGCCGGCGGAGGAGGTGGCGCGGGAGTGGACGGCGCACGAGACGGTGGACTGCTCCGGCCACGCGGTCATCCCCGGCCTTATCAATGCCCATACCCACGCCCCCATGACCCTGGTGCGCGGCCTGGCCGACGACCTGCGCCTGGACGTCTGGCTCATCGGCTACATGATGCCCGTGGAGCGGGAGTTCGTCCGTCCCGACTTCTGCTGGCTGGGCACCCAACTGGCCTGCGCGGAGATGATCCGCTCCGGCATCACCACTTTCGGCGATATGTACTACTACGAAGAGGCCGTCGCCGACGCCGCCGCCCAGGTCGGCATGCGGGCCGTCTGCGCCCAGTCCATCCTCAAATTCCCCACCCCCGACGCGGCCAGTTATGACGAAGGACTGCGCCTGGCAGAGTCCTTCATCGGACGCTGGCGGGGCCACCACCTCATCATCCCGGCGCTGGGCCCCCACGCCGCCTACACCGCCACCGCCGAGATGCTCCAGGAATGCGCCCGTCTGGCCCAGGCCTACAACGTCCCCATTCACATCCACGTCGCCGAGACGGCCCTGGAGGTCCAGGAGCACCGGGCCGAATACGGCATGCCCATCGTCCCCTGGATCAAGAAACAGGGCCTGCTGGAAGCCAGGACCACCGCCGTCCACTGCGTCCACCTGGACGAGGGGGAGATGCACACCCTGCTCCATCACGGGACGGGGGTGGCCCACAACCCCACCAGCAACCTCAAACTGGCCAGCGGCGTGGCGCCGGTGGCGAAAATGCTGGCCCTGGGGCTGAACGTGGGCATCGGCACCGACGGCCCGGCCAGCAACAACGACCTGGATATGTTTGAGGAACTGCGACTGGCGGCCGTCCTGGCCAAGGGCGTCACCGCTGACCCGACAGCCCTGCCCGCCCGTCAGGCGCTGGCCATGGCGACCATCATGGGCGCCCGGGCCCTGCACATCGCCCACCTGGTCGGCTCGCTGGAGGTCGGCAAGCGGGCCGACATCGCCGTCGTCAATCTGGAAGACCTGCACCTGACCCCCCGCTTCCACCGGGACCCCGAGAGCATCTACTCCCTGCTGGTCTACGCGGCCAAAGGCCACGACGTGCGCCATGTCCTCTGCGACGGCCGCTGGCTGATGCGAGACCGGGTCCTTTTGACGGTGGACCCTGAAAGCCTGCGCGCCCAGGCCCTGGAGGTCGCCCGGAAAATTGACCGGTTTCTCAGCCTCCGGGAGGAGAGCGTCCTCAGCAAACTGGTCGCCATCGGCGGCGTGGCCCGGGAGAAGACCTTTGAGGTTCAGGTCAAGGTCCACCTGGCCGATGACGCGGGCGTCCTGGGCATGCTGACGGGCGGAGCCCTCCCCATCGTCAAACAATCCCGGCGGCGGCAATACGACACCTATTTCCTGTTTGACGACCCCGACCACAGCCGCCTGCGCTACCGGGAAGAGGAGATACTGGACGACGAGGGGCAGGTCACCGATGTCCGCTACCGGCTCACGCTGACGGGCGACACGAAGGAGCGGGAATTCCCCCACTCCGTCCTGCTCTCCCGCTCCCGGTTTGACGCGCCCGCGACCCGCAGTCTGCGCTTCTATCGGGAGTACTTCAAGCCGGTGGCGGAGTGGGAAGTCCACAAAGAGCGGCGGCGATACCACATCCGCTACGGCGGGACGGACTTCGCGGTCAACCTGGACCGGGTGGTCCATCCGGCGCTGCCGGGCTACTTCCTGGAACTGAAGAGCCGCACCTGGTCGGCGCAGGACGCGGAGCGGAAGGCGGAATTCATCGGCGAATTGCTGGAACTTTTCGGCGTCCAGGAGCAGGAACTGGTGCGGCGGGAGTACCTGGACCTGGCGCGGGAGTATAGAGAATCAGGAGAATCAGCGAATCTGTGATTCGCTGATTCTCCTGATTCCTGAGATCCTTCCGGGCCCAATGGACCCCGTCCTCTCCCTGCTGGCCCGCCTGCGGGCGGATCCTGAGATAATGCGCCACGTGACCGCCTGGGAGCGGTTGCCGGCCCGGGCGGCCCGCACCGCTCCCTGGCCCTCCAGACTGGACCCCCGTCTGGTGGCGGCCGCGCGCAGGGTGGGCATAGAAGCCCCCTACACCCACCAGGCCGAGGCAATTGCCGCCGCGCTGGAGGGCCACAACGTCGTCCTGGCGACGGCCGCCGCCTCCGGCAAATCCCTGGCCATCCACCTCCCCGTCCTGCAGACCCTGCTGGCCGACCCGACGGCCACCGCCCTCTACCTCTTCCCCACCAAGGCCCTGGCCCACGACCAACTGGCCGCCCTCCAGCCGCTGCTACCTCACCCCACCCCCGCCGCCCTCACCTCACCCCTGGCCCCTCTTCTGACCAGCGGTCAGGAGAGGGGAGGGGGTTGGGGGAAGGTTGAGGTCGCCGCCTACGACGGCGATACCCCCCTCGGCCAGCGGACCGCCATCCGCCAGAAGGTGCGCCTGCTGGTGACCAACCCGGATATGCTCCACCTGGGCATTCTGCCCTACCATACCCGTTGGGCCCGCTTCCTCTCCGGCCTTCGCTGGGTCGTCCTGGACGAACTCCACGTCTATCATGGGGTGTTTGGAAGCCACGTCGCCAACGTCCTGCGGCGACTGCGCCGGGTCTGCCGCTTCTACGGCGCCGCCCCCCGGTTCCTCTGCGCCTCCGCCACCGTCGCCAACCCCCAGGGACTGGCCGAACGGCTGATAGAAGCAGAGGTCTATCCGGTGGTGGAGGACGGGGCACCGCGCGGGGAGAAGCACGTCCTCATCTACAACCCGCCGCTGATAGAGCCGGCGCTGGGCCTCCGCCGTCCGCTGCTCCTGGCCGCGCTGGACCTCGCCGAGCGCATCCTCCCGGCCGACCTGCAGACCATTTTCTTCGCCCGCTCCCGCCTGAGCACCGAGGTCCTCCTGGGCTACCTGCGGGAGCGGGCCCCGGCGTGGGGGCAGGACCCCGCCGCCATCCGGGGCTACCGGGGCGGCTATCTGCCCAACCAGCGGCGGGAGATTGAGCGCGGCCTGCGGGAGGGGACGGTCCGGGTTGTCGTCGCCACCAACGCGCTGGAACTGGGCGTAGACATCGGCCAGATGACGGCCTGCGTCCTCGTCGGCTATCCCGGCTCTGTCGCCAGCACTTGGCAGCAGGCCGGACGGGCCGGACGCCGGGCCGGCGCGTCGCTGGTCGTCCTCATCGCCGGCGCCTCACCGCTGGACCAGTACCTGGCGACCCATCCGGAGTTTCTCTTCGGACGGCCGGTGGAGGAGGCCCACCTGAACCCCGATAACCCGGCCGTCCTGGCCGACCACATCGCCTGTGCGGCGTACGAGTTGCCCTTTGAGCGGGGCGAGTCCTTCGGGAACCTGCCGGACGTGGAGGAGTGGCTCCGTCTTCTGGAGGAGACGGGCGACCTGCACCGCTCCGACGGGCGGTACCTGTGGGTCGGGGAGGGGGAACCGGCGCGGGCGGTCAACCTGCGCACCAGTACGCCCGACGTGGTGGTCATTCAGGACGTCGGTGTTGACCCGCCGCAGGTCGTCGGCGAGATAGACCGCATCAGCGCGCCCATGCTGGTCTATCCGGGCGCCGTCTACCTGCACGAGGCCGATACGTACCGGGTGGAAGACCTGGACTGGGAGGCGGGGCTGGCGCGGGTGCGGGCGGTAGAGGTGGACTATTACACCCGCGCCAGCGCGACAACGGACATCCGCATTCTGGAAACGCTGAGCAGCGCCGGCTGCCAGGCCGGTACCGGTAGCGCCGGCCGCCAGGCCGGTATGGACTGGACAGTCTCCTGGGGCGTGGTAGAGGTCACCCGCCGCGTGACCGGCTACCGGCAGATTCGCCGCTACACCCACGAGGTGTTGGGCTGGGGGGAGGTGAACCTCCCGGAGCAACAAATGGAGACGGTGGGTGTCTGGATAGACCTGGGGCCGGAACTGGTGGAGCGGTTGCAGGAGGAGCGGATACTGCGTCCACCCACCGATTACGGCCCCGATTGGCCCCGGCAGCGGGCGGCTGCGCTGGCCCGCGACGGCTACCGTTGCCGCCACTGCGGGGCGCCGGAGCGGGAGGGGCATCCGCTGGAAGTCCACCACCTGGTCCCCTTCGCTACCTTCGGCTACGTCCCGGGGGTGAACGACCTCTATCGGTTGGCGAACCGGCTGGAGAACCTGGTCACCCTCTGCCCGGCCTGTCACCGGCGGGCCGAGCGGGCGCGTGGGGCCCGCAGCGCGCTTTCCGGCCTGGCCTACCTCTTGCGCGGCCTGGCGCCGCTCTACCTCCTCTGCGCGCCGGGGGACCTGGAGACGGCCGTGGAGCCGCGCGCGCCCCAGACCGGCCTCCCCCGGGTGACGGTGTACGACCGGGTGCCGGGCGGCGCGGGCCTCTCGGCGCGCCTGTATGAATTATTGGAAGCATGTAGGGGCGACCCTTGCGGTCGCCCCTATGCGGCAGAGGCAGGCCCTGCCCCTACCGGTCGCCCGCTTCTGGAGGCCGCGCTGGAGCGGGTGACGACCTGTCCCTGTACGGACGGATGCCCGGCCTGCGTGGGGCCGGTGGGAGAGCAGGAAGAGGGGACGAAGGAGCGGACGCAGCGGCTGCTGGAGATGCTGATTTTTAGGGAAAGGGGTTGCGGCAGCCTGTAGCCGCCGCAACCCCTTTACTTTCTACCGCAATATCTCCTCCAGCAGGTCCGCCCCGCTGCGGCCGGTCCGCCAACTGACCGCCAACCGCAGGTCGCGCCGGAAGCCCGCCGTCAGGTCATCGCCGGTGGCGTAGTGCGTCAGCGCCAGGGCCCGGACGGCATTGGCAATGGCATAGCGCGGCTCATGCCGGTCCAGGTCCTCAAAGAAAAAGGTGCAACTGGCATACATCCGCTGGCGGTAGAACTGCGCCTCCAGCAGCCACAGGAGCCGGCGGGCCTGGTCGGTGGTCAGGTGGCCCGCGCCGTTGCCGGTCAGGAAGGCCTCGCCGCTCACCTGGCCCAGGACGACCGCGATGTAGGCGTCCCGCAGGGGCCAGGGGGCCAGCCCCAGCCGCTGCGCCTCGCAGGCGTAGACCTCATCCAGTTCGGCGGTCAGATTATCCAGCGCGCGCCGCAGCGCCGCCTTCCAGCGGCCGTCGCCCGGCGTGCAGGGACAGCCCAGCGCCCAGCGGCTCAGGTTGTGCTCGCAACTCCAGGCGGAGTTCTCCACCACCTCCACCTCGGCCCGGGGCGGATGCTCCCGGAAATACGTCCCCAGCGTCACCGGCGGGCATCCGACCGCCGCCGCGCCGTCCAGGATGCGCTCCAGGACCTCCACCCCCTGGGGATGGTGGTGGCCGAAGGTCTCCCCGTCGGTGGCGATCAGCACCAGCCCCCCGCGCCGGCAACGCCACTCCAGTTGCTCCCGCAGCCAGCGCTCCGCGTCCTCCGGCGCGGGCATCCCAAACGCCAGCGCGTCCGAAAGGGCGCGGTCCCGCACGAACACGGCCATCTCCCGCCCTCCGGACAGGCGGACCCGGTACGGCCCGGCCCCGTCGGTCAGGTCGCCCCGGACCTGCTGGTCGGAGAGGACGGTGAACCGAATTCCCTCGGCGGCCAGGACCTCCAGCGTCTCCAGGTCCACCGCCATCTCCGGCAGCCACATCCCCTCCGGCGGGTGCCCGAAGCGGTGGGTGAAACTGGCAACCCCCCAGCGGACCTGGCAGATTTTATCCCGACGGCGGGCCAGGGGGAGAATGGTGTGGTGGACCGACTGAGCCATCCCGTTTCCGGCGCCGTGGGCCCGATAGACGGCGCGCTCCTGGGCGACGATGCGCTCGTAGGTGTCGTGGGCGTACTCGTCCAGCCAGCGGGCCAGGGTGGCGCCCAGGTTGAAACTGATGCGGCCAAAGAGACCCCGCCGGGCCAGGGGAGCATAGCACTCAGCGGTGATGCGTTCGTTCCAGTTGGCATACGGCGCCGCGTCCGGCTCGCGCGGGACTTTCCCGGTGAAGGGGTCCGTCCGGGGTGGCTGGTAGAAGTGACCGTGGATGCAGAAGGATGCAGGATGCATGGCGCAGGTCGCAGGACGCCACTCCGCTTCGCTGCGTGGCTGACTACGAACATTCACGCCACTGCGCTTCGCTGCGTGGCTGACTACGAACATTCACGCCACTCTGCTTCGCTCCGTGGCTGACTACGAACAGCAGGACGCCACTCCGCTTCGCTTCGTGGCTGACTACGAACATTCACGCCACTCCGCTTCGCTGCGTGGCTGACTACGAACATTCACGCCACTCCGCTTCGCTGCGTGGCTGACTACGAACGGCGCGGGGTCAGCGGGGCGCGAGGGCGAGGATGCGGCGCATGGTCTCCGGGTCGTAGCCGACCAGGCCCACCGTCTCCAGGCGCTCCAGCAGGGTGGCCCAGAGCGGGTTGCGGGCGAAGACTTCCCGGAACAGCGGCAGCGCGTCCTCCAGCCGTCCGGCGTCGGCCAGCGTGACCGCGTGCCAGAAGCGGATTTCCTCGTGGTCGGAGGCCGTCCGGTCGGCGGCGCGGTACGCCTCCAGCGCCCGCTCCACCTCCCCTTTGCCCAGCCACTCGTCCCCCTGGTTCATGTGCCGGTAGGCCCGGTGGAGTCCGACCAGGCGACGGAGTTCGGCGATGGGCTGAGGGTGGTCCTCCACCCGCAGGTCCATCACCGTATCGGCCCAGGGGCGGCCCGTGGAGACGGGCTCCACGATCAGGATACAGGCGCTCTGCTGGCCGCGAATGTCGCCGCCGGCGGCCTGCCCGGCCTCCAGCGCGGCCAGCAACCGCTCCGCCAGGTCGCCAGACGATTCCCGGTACGCCCGGGCCATCGCCGGCCAGACCTCCGGCCCCAGCATCATGTTGGCCTGGACGGAGAAGCCCTCGCCGACCTCGTGCCCGGCCTCCGGGATACAGCGCCCGCCGGTGTGGACGGCGACCCGTCCCCAGGCATCCACCATGGCGACCTGCCGGAGGTCCCGGCCGTCGTCGGCGGCCAGGAGGGCCGAGAGGGCCTGGGGAGCGGAGTAGCCCGCCCGCATCAGGGCCAGCCCCAGGGGGCCGTAGCGGACGTCCACCAGCGCCTGGGTGGCGACGACGCCCACTCCGGCCTCCGCCCACGATACCACTGACCCGACGGAGAACCAGTGGGACTGCACCGCCACCCCCAGTTGTCCGGTCTGGGGGTCGCGGGCAACGATGGAGAACGTACGGGCAAAGGGGAATCGCATCGGACCTCCTTGTGAATCCCGCCCTCATCCAGAAACCCGGTGGCAGGCCACCAGGTGGCCATCTCCGACATCCACCCATCGGGGTTCTTCGGTCGCACAGAGGGGCAGGGCCTGAGCACAACGGGGGTGGAAGGAACAACCCGGTGGAGGGTTGAGCGGGCTGGGGACACTCCCCTGGAGGATAACCCGCGCTCGCCGGGCCTGAGGGTCCGGGATCGGCGTACTGGAGACCAGTGCCTGGGTATAGGGATGACGGGCATCGTAGAAGATGCGCTCCGTTGTGCTGACCTCCACCACCCGGCCCAGGTACATCACCGCGATCCGGTCGCTCACGTGCTGGACCACGCTCAGGTCGTGAGAGATGAACAGATACGTCAACCCCAACTCGGCCTGCAGTTCTTTCAGCAGATTGAGAATCTGCGCCTGAACGGAGACGTCCAGTGCCGAGGTCGGCTCGTCCAGGACGACGAACAGGGGATTGAGCGCCAGCGCCCGCGCGATGGCGATGCGCTGGAGTTGCCCGCCGGAGAATTCGTGGGGGTACCGGTACAGATGGTCCGCCGAGAGGCCCACCCGTTCCAGGAGCATCACCACCCGGTCCGCCAGCGCCTGCCCCCGCAGGTCGGTATGGGTCACCAGCGGCTCTCCCACCAGATGGAGGACGTTCATCCGGGGGTCCAGCGAGAGATAGGGGTTTTGAAAGACCATCTGGAAGTACCGGCGGCGCTGGCGAAGGGTCTCCCGGTCCAGTCGGAGCAGGTCCTCTCCCCGGAAGAGGACTTCGCCGAACGTCGGCTCCACCAGCCGGAGCAGGCAACGCCCCAGCGTGGTCTTCCCACAGCCCGACTCCCCCACCACACCGAAGGTCTCCCCCGGATAGACGGTCAGGTCCACCCAGTGGAGGGCGCGGATGACCTGTCGGCGGCTGAACAGCCCGCCCCGCAGGACGTAGTGCTTGGTCAACTGGCGGGCCTGGACCAGCGGTTCGGTCATCGCGCCGCCTCCCCGCCGTAGAGGTGACAGGCCACCTGATGCCCATCGGCGACTTCCAGAAGGGCCGGGCGTTCCTGGCGACAGCGGTCCCATGCGAAGGGGCATCGGGGATGAAACAGGCACCCCGGCGGCGGTTGCAGGCCGTCCGGTACGGTGCCGGGGATCGCCTGGAGGGGGTTGCCCCGACGGGACGGCCGGGGGATGGCCGCCAGCAATCCCTGGGTATACGGGTGCTTCACGGCCTGAAAGATGGCTCCGGTTGGGCCCATCTCCACGATGAATCCGGCATAAAGGACGGCCACCCGGTCGCACGTCTCGGCGACGACGCCCAGGTTGTGGGTGATGAGCAAGATGGAAAGCCCGCGCGTCCGCTTCAGGTCCACCAGCAGGTCCAGAATCTGGGCCTGGATGGTGACGTCCAGCGCGGTGGTGGGCTCATCGGCGACCAGGACCTCGGCGCCGCAGGAGAGGGCCATCGCAATCATCACCCGCTGCTGCATCCCGCCGCTCAACTCGTGCGGGTAGGTCTCCAGGATGCGCTCCGGTTCGGGCATCCCCACAGAGCGGAGGACCTCCGCCGCTTGGCGGCGGGCAGCGTCCCGGCCCATGCGGCGGTGACGGCGGATGACCAACTCCATCTGCTCGCCCACCGTGAAGACGGGGTTCAGCGCCGCCGCCGGGTCCTGGAAAATCATGGCGATTTTCCCGCCCCGCAGTGCCTGCCACTGGGCCGGGGGGAGGGATAGCAGGTTCTGACCCCGATAGCGGATTTCTCCGCCGACCACCTCGCCGGGGGGCGGGACCAGCCCCAGCAGGGCCAGCCCCGTCACCGACTTGCCGCACCCCGTCTCCCCCACCAGCCCGAGAATCTCCCCCGGATACAGGTCAAAGGAGACCCCGTTCAGGGCGTGGACCACCCCGGCGTAGGTGCGGAAGTGGACCCGCAGGTCCCGGACGGAGATCAGGGGTTCCTTCATCGGGCGGCCCTCCGGGTGCGGGGGTCGGCGATGTCCCGAATGCTATCCCCCAGGAGGTTGAAGGAGAGGGAGACCAGGAAAATCGCCAGGCCGGGGAAGGTGGCCAGCCAGGGATGGTTGATGAAATAAATGCGTCCCAGGTTGACCATCTCCCCCCAGTCCGGGGTCGGGGGCTGGGCACCCAGGCCGATGAAACTCATCGCCGCGCCGGTCAGGATGGCGGAGCCGATGTCCATCGTCGCCTGAACCAGGACCGGCGTCATCACGTTGGGGAGGATGTGGCGCAGGATGACGGTTCCCTCCCGTACCCCGATCCCCCGGGCCGCCTCCACGAACGACCGCTCGCGCAGGGAGAGGGTCTGGGCGCGGACCAGGCGGGTGTACCAGGGCCACCATGTCAGCGCGACGGCGATCATCGCGTTGGTGAAACTGGGCCCCAGCGCGGCGGCAATGGCGATAGCCAGGAGGAGGGACGGGAAAGCCAGAAAGATGTCGGTCAGGCGCATGATGGCCTCGTCCAGCCAGCCGCCGAAGTAGCCCGCCAGCGCGCCCAGCGGCGTGCCGATGGCGACGGCGATGATGACGACCAGAAACCCGATGGAGAGGGAGGTCCGCCCGCCGAACAGGATGCGGGCCAGAACGTCCCGGCCCAGGTTGTCAGTGCCCAGAGGGTGCTGCCAGGATGGCGGCAGGAATTTCTCCAGGACGTTCGGCTCCCCCCGGCCCTGCTCCGGGTACGGGGTGAGCCAGGGGGCGAAAACGGCGCCGAAGACGAAGAGCAGGATGATCGCCAGACTGGCGACGGCCAGCCAGTCCCGCCCAAACGCCCGCAGCATCAGGCGGTACTCCTCCAGTTGGGAGCGACGCTCCCGGATCCATCGTTCCAGGAATGGCCGGAGCAGAGTGGTCATAGACCAGGAAGAGTTGGGGGGGAGGCAGACCCCCGCTTTAGCGAAAAATCCCCACTACTTCAAAACCACGCGCGGGTCCAGCGCCACCTGGACCAGGTCCAGCACCAGATTGATGAGCACGTAGAAGACCGTCACGATCAGCGTGACCGCGATGATGACCGGAAAGTCCACATTGATGATGGCCGACGTCACATAACTGCCCAGCCCGGGCCAGGAGAAGATCACCTCCACCAGAATCGCGCCGGTCAGCGAATAGACAAACGAAAGGGCCAGGACCGTCAGGGTGGGAACGAGGGCGTTTTTCAGCGCCAGGCGGAAGAGGATGGTTCGTTCGGGCAGCCCGGCGGCCCGCGCAGCGACGATGTATTTCTCCTGCAGGACCTCCACCATAGTGGAGCGGGTCATCCGGATGGTCAGACCGATGGCATACGTCGCCAGCGTGAAAGCGGGAAGAATGATATGGGTCAGCGCGTCCCAGAAAGCGGGCCAGTTCCGGGTGATGAGCGTGTCCACCAGGTAGAAGCCGGTGACCGTCTGGATGGGCTGGTAGAGGGTGGTCTCAATGCTTACCCGCCCACCGATGGGGAGCCAGCGGAGTTGGCCGAAGAAGATCAGTTGCAGCAGCAGCCCCAGCCAGAAGGTGGGAATGGAGACGGCCGCCACTGCGATCAGACGGCTGAAGTGGTCCAGCAGGCGGTTCCGCCGGGCAGCGGAGAGGACACCCAGCGGGATGCCGATGAAGACGGCCATGGCCATCCCCACCAGCACCAGTTCCAGTGTGGCGGGCAGATAGGCGCGCAGGTCCTGCACGATGGGCTGGTGGGTCTTGATGGAGACGCCCAGGTCGCCGCGCAGGAGATTGCCCAGGTAGTAGAAGTACTGGATGTAGAGGGGACGGTCCAGGCCGAGTTTGACGCGCGCGGCGGCAATCTGGTCGGGGGAGGGCCGAGGGCCCACCCACAGGGCCGCCGGGTCGGAGGGGACGACGCGCGCGATGAAGAAGGTGACCACGGAGACCCCGAAGACGACCAGAACTGCCAGCAGCAGGCGCCGGAGGATGTACTCCCAGACTTTCATCGGGCAGGATTGATGGTTGCGGCGGCGGCCTGCGGCCGCCGCCGCAAAACCCCCGACTCTCTATCGGGACAACTCGTAGAAGAAGACGACGTGAGGGTATGCAGGGTTGTCCACGTACCCCTTGATGTCGGCCCGCACCGCGTGGGTGTTGACCAGGTCGTAGAAGAAGAGAGACACCGCCTCATCTACTAAGATTTGCTGGGCCTCAATGAAGAGCCGTTCCGCCTCTGCGCGGTTGCTGCCGGAGAGTTCGTTGCCCCGGTCTATCAACTCATCGTACCGGGGATTGCAGTAGTAGCCCAGGTTGAAGAGCGTCTCCTCCTCGCAGTGGAACATGCTGTAGAGGAAACTGTAGGGGGAGACGTAGTCGGGCCACCAGTACATCACGAAGATGTCCTGGGCCTGCATCGGGTCGGATTTGCCCAGGTCCCACTGGGCCTCCCAGGACATCCCGCGTACCTCCAGGTCAATCCCCAGTTTGGCCAGTTCGGCCTTCCAGACCTCGCCGACCTGCCGCTCGTCCAGGTCCCCGGCGACGTGGGTCATCACCAGTTTGAAGCCGCCGTTGGGGTACCCAGCCTGGGCCAGCAGTTCGCGGGCCTTATCCAGGTCGTAGGTGTACTGGAAGAGTTTTTCGCTGTGGCCCCACATCCCCAGGGGCACCGGGCCGTGGGACTGGACCGCGTAGCCGGAAACCACCGTCTGGATGAACCGGTCATAGGGGAAAGCATAGGAGATGGCCTGTCGGACCAGTTTGTTATCCAGCGGGGGTTTGCGGACGTTCAGCAGGCCCACCAGGTTCTGGAACGCGGGATTGGTGTAGACGACGACGTCGGGGCGGGCATCCAGCGCGGCCAGGTTCTCCCGGGGGAGATCATAGGTCACGTCGGCGGTTCCGGCCTCTATCATCTGCTGCCGAACCGTCGGGTCCTCCACAACCTCAAAGACGACCTTGTTGAACTGACCCGGCTTCCAGCCGCCCCAGTAGTCGTCAAAGCGGGTGATGACCAGGCGGCGGCCGCGCTCGTAACTCTCAATGGTGTACGGGCCGCTCCCGCAGTCGTGGCCCTCGTTGAACCACTTGCTGGCCTTCTCGCCCTGAGCCTCCACACAGGCGGGGCTGAAAATCCAGGAGCCGTAGCCGGAAGCGGCGATGAGGTCCAGAGGGGCGGGGTACTTGAGTTGGAAGCGGACGGTGAAATCGTCCACCACCGTGATTTCTTCCACCGGGTCCCAGATGTAGGATGCGCCCATGCCCATGTTGATGGTGCGCTCAATGGAGTACTTGACGGCCTGGGCGTTCAGGTCGGTACCGTCGTGGAACTTCACCCCCTTGCGCAGGTAGAAGGTCCACTCGGTGGCGTCCGCGTTGGACTCCCAGCGCTCGGCCAGACCGGGCCGGAGCAATTGGGGCTGCATCGGCGGGTTGTACCAGACAAGCGTCTCGTAGAGATTGGAGACGACGGCCGAATCGTTGGAGTAACTGATACTGGGGTCAATGTCCGGGAAGGAGGTGGGGTGGGCGTAGACGGCCACATTCTCCTTCGGGGGGGCGGGCATCTCCCCTGCGGCCGGCGGGGGCGTAGAAGGGCGACAGCCGACCAGGGAGAGCAACAACGTCAGAGCAGTCAGGGCGAGCAGCGCGGAAAGTGAGCGTCTGGACATTCTATCTCCTCCTTACGGAAGCAGATGGGGGGTAAGATTCTCCAGGCTACCAGGCCCGGCAAACAAGGGTATTATAATGCCCTCAAGCCAAGATGTCAAAATCTCCGGCCCTGATGTTCGGACGAGAGTGGAGATATGGGGCTGGCGGGGGTTCCTCACCCCTCCCCCGGCCCTTCGGGCCCCCCTCCGCTCCCCTGACCGAATGGCCAAGAGAAGGGAGGGAGTCGCAGCGCAGCCGCTGGGGGTGGAGTGAGGAGCCTCCCGTCCCAACCGATGTCCAAAGCCAGAGGGCCTGGAGGCTGCTGGACATTTTGCGAAAAACCGATATACTGTTGGTAGTCAGGCACGGAACGAAGTGGAGTGCCGTTTGGACGCCACTCCGCTGCCAGCCGTTCGTAGTAAGGCACGGAACAGAGTGGAGTGCCGTTTGGACGCCACTCCGCTGCGCTTCGTGGCTGACTACCAGCCGTTCGTAGTCAGGCACGGGACGGAGTGGAGTGCCGTTGGGACATCGTTTGACCATTCCGCACCATTCATCAGAAAGGGAGTCCTTTATGCTTCGCCGTTTCCTGCCGCTCTTGCTGGTCCTCTCTTTGGTCGCCTGTGGAGCCCCACGCGGGGCCGCCGACCCCCTCCGCACGGCCCGGCAGCACATAGAGGCCAGCCGCTGCGAAGGGGTGAACCGCTACGCCCAGGCCGTCTCCGAACTGGAGGCGGCCATCTCCACCGACCCCGGCCTGGTGGAGGCCTACTACTGGCTCTTCGTTGCCCGGCGCGCCCTGGGGGACGAGGCCGCCGCCGGGCAGGCCCAGGCCGCGCTGGAGGAAGCCGTCGCCGCAGGACGGGGCGGGCCCGCCGGGCGGTACTGGCTCCTCCGGGTCTACCAGGAACAGGGAGATACCGGGGCCGTCGCCCGCACCCTCTCGGTGATGGAGTCCGTCGCTCAGGCCACCCCCTCCGACCCGGAGGCCCACTACTGGCTGGGCCGCGCCCGCTACGAGACCGGTCGGACGGAGCAGGCCATCCAATCCCTCCGGCAGGCGCTGGAACTCCGTCCCGACCACGGGCTGGCCCACTTCTGGCTGGGGCAAATCTACGTCGAGCAGGGCCGGCTGGAGGAGGCCCGCCGGGAACTGGACGCCGCACTCCCCCGTCTGGCGGACAAGGCCGCCGCCTACCACAACCGGGGCGTCATCGCCTACCAGTTGGGAGACCTGGAGGGGGCGACCGCCGACCTGGAATCAGCCATCAAAGAAGACCCCGAAGACCCCCGCTCCCACTACCAGTTGGGCGCGGTCTACCTGGCCCGGGCCATCCCTGCCAACCCCTTTGCTCTTCCCGATAGCGCGCTGCTGGAGAAAGCCCAGAAGGAATTCACCCGCGCCCTGGAACTTTGCCCGGGCATGCCGGAGGCCCTCATCGGTATGGGAAACCTGCACCTGCTCCAGGGGGACGCGCAGAAGGCCCTGGATGTGCTGAACGGGGTCCTGGAGCGCTACCCCGACTCCATCCAGGCCTGGTACGCCCTGGCCCAGGCCCACGCCGCGCTGGGCAACGGGCCCGAGGCCTGCCGCGCGCTGGACCAGTTCCTCTCCCTCTCCCCACCCCCCGAATGGGCCGAGCAGGCCGGAAAGGTGAAGGGACAACTGGAATGCCCTTAAAGTTGCCACTGATGCTTTTTTGTAGTAAACTA
>CALDFY010000026.1 GCA_937942115.1 uncultured Anaerolineae bacterium
CGGGCCCAGCGGGAGATTGTCCGGAAGGGGGGGTCTGAGGGCCGCCGGGCGGCTTCTCGGCCCAATTGATATAATTGTAAATGTACAGCGTATGGCCCGGCTCAAAACCGGGTTGGGGGTATTTTTGTCCAAAGTCCAGTAATACGTCCGGGCTGGATTTTTTCTTCCGTGCAATTTCGTGTTCATCCGTGTCCTTCAAGCAGTCGCTGTTAATTTTACCGGATTCCTCCTGGCAGGAAAGAATCCCTCCCCCGCGTTTGCATCCCCTCCCAGAACGTGTAAAATGAAATCGTCCAGCATTGGTCTCTGTCATTTTGCCATTCCGTCATTCGGTCATTCCAATGATTACTCTTCACCTGACCGGCATCGCCCACGGCGGCGCGGCGGTCGGCCGACACGAGGGCAAGGTCGTCTTCGTCCCCTATGCCCTGCCCGGCGAGACGGTGCGCGCCGAAATCGTGGAGGACCATCCCCGCTATGCCCGCGCGCGGCCGGTGGAGATTTTGGAGCCCTCCCCGGAGCGGGTGGGGCCGCCATGCCCGTATTTCGGGCCGGAGGGGTGCGGCGGCTGTCATCTCCAGCATGTCGCCTATCCGGCCCAACTCCGCCTCAAGGCGCAGGTGGTGGCGGAGCAACTGGCCCGCATCGGCGGCATCGCCGACCCGCCCGTCCTCCCCACCCTGCCCGACCCCACCGGCTGGGCCTACCGCAACCAGGCCCGCTTCCACCCCGCCCCCTCCGGCGGCCTGGGCTTCTGCCTGGAGGACCGGCGCGACGTCGTCCCGATAGAGGAATGCCTTATCCTGCACCCGTCCCTCTCCGAACTCTACGACGCGCTGGACCTGGACCTGCCGGACCTGACCGCGCTCACGCTGCGGGCCGGCGTCGCCACCGGCGACCGGATGCTCATTCTGGAGACGGCGGACGACGAGCCCCCGGAACTGGAGATAGACCTCCCTCTTTCCTGTGTCCTTCTCCCTTCGGACGGGGTGCCCGTCCCTCTGATCGGCCATTCCTACATCACCGAACGGGTCGCCGGATACACCTACCGGGTCTCTGCCCCGTCCTTCTTTCAGGCCAACACCGCCCAGGCGGAGCGGCTGGTCTCGCTGGTCCTGGAGTATCTGGCCCTGGAGGGCCGCGAGGGGGTCCTGGACGGCTACTGTGGGGTGGGCCTCTTCACCCTTCCTCTGGCCGAACGGGCCGGACTGGTGGTTGCGGTGGAGGTGAACCCTTACGCTGTGGACGACCTGCTGGCGAATGCCGCCGACCTGGAGAACGTGGAGGTAGTGGAGGGGCCGGTGGAGGCGGTGCTGGGGGACCGGGCCGAAGAATTGGACGCGGCGGTGGTGGACCCGCCGCGAACGGGGCTTTCGCCGGAGGCACTGGAGGGGCTGGTCGCGGCCCGTCCGGCGCGCCTGGTTTACGTCTCCTGCGACCCGGCCACGCTGGCCCGGGACGCCCGTCGCCTGACCGGGGCCGGATACCGCCTGGAGGCCGTCCAGCCGGTGGACATGTTCCCCCAGACCTATCACGTGGAGAGCGTGGCGCTGTTCGCGCTGGCTCCTTGACCCTCCCCCGGCCCTTCGGGCCACCCCCTCCCCTCAAGTTTAGCCTGTTCGCCAGTGGGCCGAAATAAAAATATTTTTCATTGCAGCAGCGAAGCCGCCGCAGTGAAAAATATTCTGGCTACCGCAAATACCTACGCCAGGGTAGCACTGCACGAAATCGTGGCAAGACGTAGGGCGGGCTTTCAGCCCGCCATATTTGCTGTAAAGGCTATCCTACATTTGGGGGGGTCTTGCACAGTTAGAACGCCGCCACGATTCCCTGCAGACCTACCACACTGGCGAAGGGGCCGCTTTTCTTTCCCATTGCTACGCTTGGGGGAGGGGGAGGTTGCAGATGACTTGACAACACCCCCTCTATCGGGTATGATTGCCCTGGAATGCGCTACTACGAAGTTGTCGGCAATCTGCACGTCCACACCGTCTACTCCGACGGGACGGCGGACCACCGGGGGGTTGCCCGGGCGGCCGCCCAGGCCGGTCTGGATTTCGTCGCCGTCACCGACCACAACGTCTGGGTGCGCGGAGTGGAGGGATACACCGACGGCGTCCTGCTCCTGGTGGGGGAGGAGGTCCACTCCGTGCGCCGATACCCCCAGGTCAATCACCTCCTCATCTACGGGGCCGACGCGGAACTGGCCCCTCTTGCGGCCGACCCTCAGCGGCTAATCGGCGCCGTCACCGAGCGGGGCGGCCTCTGTTTTCTGGCCCATCCCTACGAGAAGGGCAGCCCCATCAGCCCCGACCTGGAGCCCATTCCCTGGGTGGACTGGGAGGTGGACGGGTATGCAGGGCTGGAAATCTGGAACGCGATGTCGGAGTTCAAGGGGTTGCTGTGGGGGCGGCTGGCTGCGCTCTTCTACGCGCTGTTCCCGGAACTGGGGATTCGGGGGCCGTTTCGCGCTACCCTGCGCCGGTGGGATGCGCTCCTGCGGGCCGGTCGGAAAGTGACGGCCCTCGGCGGAGCCGACGCCCACGGCCATACCTACCATCTGGGGCCTATCCGGCGGGTCGTTTTCCCGTACGAGACGCTCTTCCGCTGGGTCAACACCCATGTCCTGGTGGAGCAACCCCTGACGGGCGATCCGACGACAGACCGGCGGCTGATTTACGACGCGCTGCGGGCAGGGCGCACATGGGTAGGGTACGATCGGCTGGCGTCCACGCGCGGCTTCCGCTTCCACGTCCGCAGCGGGCCGGCCGTAGCGACGATGGGGGAAGAAATCCCCCGCGCCGGCGCTCTGGTCTTTGAGGTGGAAGCCCCCCGGCCGGGGACAATCCGCCTCCTGCGGGAGGGGCGGGTGGTGGCCCGGACCTACGGCCGGACCCTCCGGTTCACGACGGCGGAGCCGGGTGCGTACCGGGCGGAGGTCTGGCGGACCTTCCGGGGACGGACGCGCGGCTGGATTTTCAGCAGTCCCGTCTACTGCTCGTAGTCAGCCCCGCAGCG
>CALDFY010000027.1 GCA_937942115.1 uncultured Anaerolineae bacterium
GGTCCCGCTCCTGGCGCTGCCCGCTACCCTTTTCCTGGCCGTCTTCTTCGTCCTGCCGCTGGCGCGCATCCTGCTCTACGCGCTGGACGGGCGCCTGCTCCTTCAGCCGGAAACCTGGGGACGGGTCGGGCGCGTCCTGGGGTTCACCGTCTACCAGGCCGCCCTCTCCACCCTTCTGACGCTGGCGGTGGGGATGCCGCTGGCCTTCCTCTTCGCCCGTTACCGGTTTCCGGGCCAGCGGCTCTGGCGGGCCATGCTGGCTGTCCCCTTTATGCTGCCGACCGTCGTCGTTGCGGCGGGCTTCAACGCGTTCCTGGGCGACCGGGGCTGGCTCAACCTGACGCTGATGCGGTGGCTGGGCCTGGGGGCGCCGCCGGTCCGTTTCACCGGTACGCTCACGGCCATCCTGGTCGCCCATGTCTTCTACAACACCACCCTGGTCGTCCGCCTGCTGGCCCACGCCCTGGAGCACCTGGACCCCCACCTGGAACAGGCGGCCCGGGTGCTGGGGGCTGACGGGGGCAAGGTGTTCCGTTATGTGACCCTGCCACTCCTGCGGCCGTCGCTCCTGGCGGCCACCGCCCTGGTCTTCCTCTTTGACTTCACCAGTTTCGGGGTCATCCTGCTCCTGGGCGGCCCGACCTTCGCCACCCTGGAGGTGGAAATCTACGTCCAGGGGATGCACCTCCTCAACCTTCCCCTGGCCGCTCTGCTCTCGGTGGTCCAACTGCTCTGTACCGCCGCCCTTTCCTTCCTGTATAGCCGCCTCCTGCCCCGCATCGTGACGCCTTTCTCGCTCCGTCCGGCAGAAACGACCGTCCGCTCCCCGCGCCGCTGGGGGGAGAAACTCTTCCTGCTCGGTTCACTGGTCCTCCTGGTCGCCCTCTTCCTGGTCCCAATGGCGTCCGTTCCCTTCCGCTCGGTGGCCCGGCTGGAAGCCGCGCGCGGCCAGCGGGGCGAGGTCCGCTACGGCCTGACCGTTGACTATTACCGGGAACTCTTCCTGAACCGCCGCAGTTCCCTCTTCTACGTGCCGCCGCTGACGGCCGCGCGCAACTCCCTCCTCTACGCCCTGGCGACCGTCCTGCTCTCTATGGCCCTGGGGACCCCTGCGGCGGTCGCCCTGGCCCGTCGGGGATCGGCCGCCCGGGCGCTGGATACGCTCTCCATGCTTCCGCTGGGAGTCTCTGCCGTGACGCTGGGGCTGGGTTTCCTGATGGTATTCCGGCGCGCCGTCACGTCCCCCTGGCTGGTACCGCTGGCCCACACCCTCATCGCCCTCCCCCTGGTCATCCGCACCCTCCAGCCCGCGCTGGCCTCCATCCCACCCCGGCTGGGGGAGGCGGCGCGGGTTCTGGGCGCCTCCCCCTGGAGGGCCTGGTGGACGGTGGAATGGCCCATCCTCCGGCGGGCCTCGTTGGCGGCGGCGACCTTCGCCTTCACCGTCTCCCTGGGCGAGTTCGGCGCCACCCTCCTCCTGGCCCGCCCGGAATATCCGACCCTCCCCGTCGCCATTTACCGCTTCCTCTCTCAGCCCGGAGGATTGAACTACGGCCAGGCGATGGCGATGACGACCATCCTGATGGCCTTCACGACGGGGGGCATCCTTCTCATAGAACGGCTGCGCCCCCCGGCCACCGGTGAGTTCTGAAATGCTGGAAGTCGTCAACATCCACAAAACCTACGAGGGCCAACCGCTGCTGGAAGGGGTCTCCTTCAGGGTCACGCCCGGCGAGACGGTCTGCCTGCTGGGCCCCTCCGGGAGCGGAAAGTCCACCCTCCTGCGCATCATCGCTGGTCTGGAGGAGGCCGAAGCGGGACGGGTCTACTGGGAAGGAGAAGACATCACCGACCTGCCGCCGCACCGGCGCCGGATGGGAATGGTCTTTCAGGACTACGCGCTCTTCCCCCACCTCACCGTCGCGGAGAACGTAGCCTTCGGCCTGCGGATGCAGGGGTGGTCTCCCCAGGACCGGCAGGCGCGCGTGCGGGAGGTACTGGAATTGGTCCGCCTGACCGGATTTGAGGCCCGGCGGGTCACCGACCTCTCCGGCGGGGAACAGCAACGGGTAGCGCTGGCGCGCGCTCTGGCCCCGCGCCCGCGCGTCCTGATGCTGGATGAACCCCTGGGCGCGCTGGACCGGGCCCTGCGGGAGGACCTGCTGGAGGAACTGCGGGGGATTCTGCGCGCCAGCGACGTCGCCGCCATCTACGTCACCCACGACCAGGAGGAAGCCTCTGCCATTGCCGACCGTCTTCTCATCCTGCACAGGGGGAAAATCGTCCGCGAAGGGACCCCCTTTGAGGTCTGGAACGACCCCGGCTCCCTCTGGGTGGCCCAATTCCTGGGCGTGGGGAACATCCTCTTTGGGGAGTGGAGACCTTCGCAAGATAAATCTTGCGCTACGGGTGTTTTGAGGACGGACCTGGGGGAGTTCCCCCTCGTCTGTCCCCACCGTCACAGGGAGGGGGAGCGGGTCGCGGCCCTCCTCCGCCCGTCGGCGGTGGAGGAGCACCCTGCGGGCGAAATCCGCGCCCGGGTGACCGACGTCCTCTTCCAGCGGGAGCACTTCCGGGTCTCCCTGGAGAACGGCCCCTCCGTTTTCCTCCCCCGCGCCCCCTGCCTCGGCGAAACCGTCGTCCTGCGCCTGAAAGAACCCCTGCGGTGTCTGTAATCGCACACAGAGACCCAAAGAGCACAAAGAAACCATCATCATTTTGTGCCTCTGGGTCTTTGTGTGAACCTTCAGATGATCCCCAAATGGGTATGACAAAAGCCGAAAAGTGGTAACTACTGCATCGTGGCGTAAATCCCTCCCCAGTTAGATGGCCAGAGGCTTTCCGGCATACGTCCACCGGAAAGGCCGCGCTAAAACCCGATTGAAATACTCTATAAACGCCAGGATGCGCTGGCGTAACTCCTCCACCGAGGAGAAGCTCGCCCGTTTCAGCAACCGGCGCACCAGGATGCTGAACCAGAGTTCCACCTGGTTCAGCCAGGAGGCGTGTTTGGGCGTATAGACAAACCGAATCCGGTGGGTTGGGTCTTCCAGAAACTTCTGGCGAGTCTCCATAGACTGGAGAATGCCCGATTTGCCCTTTTCGCCCAAATCCACCTCCAGATGGCACGCCTCGGCCACCCAGCGCACCAGGCCCTCGGACTTATGGGTGTTGAGATTGTCCACTATGAAAATCCAGGAGGCCTGGGGGTCAGTGGCGACAGTCTGCTCAATGTGCTTCACAAAGTCCGCCTCGGTGCGGGTGGCGCTCACCGTGGGGGCCACAATGTGGCCAGTCGCTACATCCAGATTGGCAATCAAGTCCAATGTGCCGTGGCGGATGTATTCAAACTCCAGCCGTTCCTCCTGCCCGGGCTTCATCGGCAGTGGCGGCGCCCGCCGCTCCAGAGCCTGGATGCCCGTCTTCTCATCGCAACTGATGAGGTGAACACCGGCCGCGTGGAGTTCCTCCGCCCGCTGGTACAGGTCGCAGATGACCCCTACCCGGGCCTCAAACTCCTGGGGGTCTTCCGGCTGGGCGTGGAGCCAGTAGCGGCTCCGATGGGGCTTCAGGTCGGCCTCCTCCCATATCCGACCGACCGTCCGGGCCGAAATAGAGGGGACAATGCCCCGCCGGACGGCTTCATCGGCCAGTTCTCGGGGCGTCCAGTGGGTGACGGGCCGATCCGAGGCCGGAGGCGGCTCACAGGAAAGGGCGATAATGGCCGCCCGCTGCTCAGGGGTGAACTTGTCGGGAGCACCCGGACGAGGGGCATCGGATAATATCTGGAAGATCAGGCTTTCCATCTGATTTTCCGAGTACCCTTCCAACCGGGCGGCTTCCAGGGACTCCTGAGCGGCGGCCCAGCGGTCTCGCCAGAGTTGGACGGTGGCGCGGTCTCGGCCCAGGTCGTGGGCGATTTGACGATTGGAAAGCCCTTGAGCGGCGTTTAAGACAATCCGGATGCGCCATTCCAGACAGCGGGGGAGCGTCTGGCGGCGCAGCATTCGCTCCAAGAGGTTCCGGGTTGACTCATCTAAATTGATGGAAGCCGGCTTGGGTCCTGGCATTGGAAGACCTCCGCTAATAAGATGATTTGATTTTACATCCCGAGGGTTGCTCTGTCAAACTGCTGAGGGATTTAAGCCGTGATGCACTAGTGATTCCCTTGACAGCTCCTGTAGCATTTTCCACTCCTCGCAACGCATCTGCTGCTTCCTCAATCTGTTTCGCCGTTCTCACCGCATCCACAGCCTCATCGGCGTAGCGGGCCGCCTCCGCTATCACCCGGCCTGCATCCACTGCTTCATCCA
>CALDFY010000028.1 GCA_937942115.1 uncultured Anaerolineae bacterium
CCGACGGCCACTCCGACGCCGACGTCCATCCCGACGCCGACGGCGACGGCGACACCCGAGGTGGGGGACGAAGACCCGTTCTATGTGTACCTTCCGCTGGTCGTCCACTTTGCCAGCCCTGAACCCTCGGCGAGGGCAAACCGTATCTGGGAAGTGAATCTGTACGAGCGCAGCGAGCAACCCGGCCCCCGTCTCTTGGTGCCCCGGGTAAAGTCGCATAACCCAACCCGGCTTTGCCTCCTGTATCCGGCCCTACAGGGGGTGGTGGACCTGACCCCCTATGCCGGGCAGACGGTCATCCTGCGCTTCCGCCTGGCCTGCGATAACGGCGTCGGCGGCGCGGGCTGGTACATAGACGATGTGCAGGTCGCAGGAGTTGGACAGTGAAGATTCGCCTGCCGATCACCCGAGGAGAACTCACCTTTGTCGCGCTGGTCACAGCCCTGATACTGGTGCTGGGTGGCCTGCCCTACGCCTACGGCTACCTCTCCGCCCCGCCCGACCGGGTCTTTATGGGCATCGCGCTGGGCACGCCCGACACGAACCAGTACTTCGCCTGGATGCGCGCCTTCACCCGCGCCGTACTCATCCCCAACACCCTCACCCCGGAGCCCAACGAGGCGGCCTTTTTCAACCTGCTCTGGTGGCTGGCCGCGCAGGGGCTCCGGCTGGGGCTGACGCCCATCGCCGTCTTCCACATCCTGCGGGTGCTCATTGGCGGGGCCTTCCTGTTCACTGCCTACCTTCTCTGCGCGTTCTTCCTGCCCGACCTGCGCTGGCGCCGGACGGCCTTCCTGGTGATTGCCGTCGGTGCAGGGCTGGGGTGGGTGTGGGTCGTGGGCAAGTACCTGACCGGGCGCCTGCCCTATCCGCTGGACGTCTACATCGTGGAACCCAACTCCTTCCTGGCGCTGATGGCCTTCCCCCACTTCTCCCTGGCGGCGGGGATGATGTTCGCGGTCTGGGCGCTGATGGTCCTGGGGTACGAGCGGCGGAGGTGGCGTTACCCACTGGCGGCGGCCGCCACGAGTTTCATCCTGGGCTGGAGCCACGCCTACGATCTGTTGCTCATCTACGCCGTCGTGGGAGTTTTCACCCTCATCGTCTGGGCGCGGGACGGCTGGTCGCGCCACCTGCTCTTTTACCCGCTGGCGCTGGTCGCCCTTTCCTGCGCTCCGGCCCTCTACTCGGTCTACCTGACCTCGGCCTTCCCGCTCTGGCGCGAGGTCCTGGCCCAGTTCGTCAACGCCGACGCCTGGACGCCCAGCCCCTTCCGCTTGCTCATCGTGATGGGCATCCCGTTGTGGCTGGCCCTGTTCACTTTTGACGGCCTGGTCCCCCTGCGGGAGCGCTCCCTGCGGGAACTCTTCCTGAAGACCTGGTTCGTGGTCAACTTCTTTGTCGCCTACCTGCCGGTCAGTTACCAGATTCACTACCTGAACGGCTGGCAGGCGCCGGTCGCGATCCTGGCGACGGTGGGTCTCTATCGGCGGGTCATCCCCTGGCTGGAGGGGAGGGCCGGGCACTTTCCCGGGCGCCTGGCCCTTCGCTGGGCCCACTGGGCGCCGGCCCTTCTCCTGCTGGCGGTCATCCCCACCAACCTCTACCTGCTGGCCTGGCGGTTCGTGGACCTGGCCCGTCACCGGCCCCCGTACTACCTGCACCGGGACGAGGTGGCCGCCCTGCGCTGGCTGGAAGAGAACGCCTCGCCGGACGACGTCGTCCTCAGCGGCCTGGACGTGGGACAGTACATCCCCAGCGTCTCCGGAAACCGGGCCTTCCTGGCCCACTGGACGATGACCGTCCGCTTCTACGAAAAGCAGGACCGGGTAGCGGCCTTCTTCACCCCGTCCACCCCCGACGAAGCGCGGCGGGAGACCCTTTGCCGGTTCGGGGTCCGGTACGTCCTCTACGGCGCGGAGGAACGGGAGGCTGGAGGGCTGCCGGAAGGGGGATTGCCCTACCTGCGGGCGGTCTTCCAGACCCCCCAGGCAACAGTGTACCGCGTGGACATAGAGGCTGCCGGATGCGCCCCGGGCGTTGCTCAGAGCTTGTCTGAAAAATACTGCGAGGTTAGCAGAGATGTTCGTAGTCAGCCACGCAGCGCAGCGGAGTGGCGTCCAAAACGGCACTCCCCTTCGTTCCGTGCCTCACTACGAACGACTTTTCAGACAAGTTCTCAGGGAGGGACGTCCCCATGAAATGGGGCTGCAGGTGCGAAGTGGCGCTCTTCCTGTTTCTACTGTTCTGCTTCGCCTACTTCTCCCCCCGCTGGGCGGACTGGAACCAGAACTCCCGCTTTGACCTGGTGCTGGCGATGGTGGACAAAGGGACTTTTGCCATTGACGACTACTACCAGAACACGGGCGACTATGCCTACTTTGAGGGCCACTACTATAGCGACAAGGCGCCGGGGACGTCGTTCCTGGGCGTGCCGGTCTACTGGGTCTTTTCCCGTCTGGCCCGTCTGGCGCCGGTGGACCGCCTGCTTGCCCGGCTGGAGGCCAACCCGGCCCTGATGGCGACGTTGGAGCCAGGAGGGACCGACCTTCAGGCGGAAAAAATCTCCTTTGCCCTTGCGCTGACCTTTGTCACCTTTTTCACCGTCGCGGTCCCTGCGGCGTTCCTGGGCGTGCTTCTCTACCGCTGGGTCGGCTACGTGACCCCGCGCCCGCCCTATCGCCTGGGGGTCCCGCTGGTCTACGGTCTCTTAACCAACGCCTTTGCCTATTCCAACATGTTCTTCGGGCACCAGATTGTCGCTGCCCTGCTCTTTGGGGCGTTCTACCTGCTCTTTCGGCTGGAACGGCGGGAAATCTCCCCCGCCTGGCTGACGCTGGTTGGGCTGTTGCTGGGTTACGCGGTCATCACCGAGTACCCCACGGCCCTCATTGCGGCCGGCCTCTGCGTCTATGCCTTCTTTATCACCCCGGACCGGCGCTGGCTGGGGGGCCTGGTCCTGGGAGGCCTGGTGCCGGGGATTCTCCTGGCGGCCTACAACCTGAGCATCTTCCACACGCCGCTGCCAGTGGGCTACCGGTACTCCGTCCTTTACACCGAACAGCACTCCTACGGCTTCCTGAGTATTTCCCACCCCCGCGCCGATGCGCTCTGGGGTATCACCTTCGGGTCGTATCGGGGCTTGTTCTTCATCTCCCCGATTCTTCTTCTGGCGGCGGCGGGGTTCGTCCCCTGGTGGCAACGGCGCGAGTTTCGGCGCGCGTGGGGGGTCTGCGCGTATGCCGTAGTGGCCTTCTTCCTGTTCAACGGCTCCTCGGTGATGTGGCAGGGGGGGTGGTCGGTAGGCCCCCGCTACCTGTTACCCATGCTCCCCTTCCTGGCCGTCGGGCTGGCGTTTTTCTGGGATGCCTGGGGGGACCGCGCCGGGGCGCGGGCGGTCACTGCTTTGCTGGCCGCCTGGTCCTTCTTTGCCGTCTGGGCGGAGACGATTGGCGGCCAGCACTTTCCCGACTGGACGCCTAACCCGTTGTTTCACTACTCCTTGCCCCAACTGATGGCGGGCAACATCGCCCGCAACGCGGGGATGCTCCTGGGCCTGCGCGGGTGGGCCAGCCTGATTCCTCTGCTGGTTGTGCTGATCTCGGCGATGGTCATCGCAAAGGCGACTCTCGCCTCACCTCGGGCCGAATATGGAACGCCGAACTGACTTTGTGATCGCCCTCGGTCTTTCCCTGCTGGGCATTTTGACCCGCATCCCGTTTCGCAGCCGGTTCCTGTACCACTGGGATTCGGTGAACTTCGCCCTGGGCCTGGAGCACTTTGACGTCTACCAGCACCAACCGCATCCACCGGGGTATTTCCTGTACGTGATGACGGGGCGGCTGGTCCGCCTGCTGGCAGGAGACGCCAATGCCAGCCTGGTCTGGATCAGTGTCGTTGCGGCGGGCCTGGCCGCAGCCGCGATGTTCTGGGCGGGACGCTCCCTCTGGGGCCGGGAGGCCGGTGTCGTGGCCGCGCTTCTGCTCCTGACCAGCCCGCTGTTCTGGTTTCACGGCGAGGTTGCCCTTTCGTACATGGTAGAAGCCGCGTTCGTCCTCCTGGTGGCCCTGTTATGCTATGGACATCTGAAGGGGACCGACGACCGGGTCTGGCTTTCGGCCCTCGTCCTGGGAGGGGCAGGGGGGTTCCGCCCGAACACAATGGTGTTCCTGCTGCCCCTGTGGGCTATCTCAGTGTGGCGCTACCGATGGCGGAAAGCCCTGGGCGCCGTTGCCGTCCTGGGAGCAGTCTGCCTGGCCTGGATGGCCCCGATGGTCATCCTCACTGGAGGATTGGCGCGGTATCGGGAGGCGCTGCGCGCCGCCGGGCAGATCGTGGCGGGGGAGTCCTCTTTCTCCGGCATCCGTCAGTTGGCGGTCAACGGATTCCGGCTGGGGATGTTCACGCTCTACGCGCTGGGCGCGGGCATCGTGCCTCTGGTGGTGGAGACGGCTCACCGGGCCATAACCCGCCGCACGCAGTGGCGCGCACGGGTCAAAAGCCCGGAGTTTGCCCTGTTCTTCTGGTGGCTGTCGCCCAGCCTGCTCTTTTACGCCTTTATTCACATCCGTCAGCCCGGTCATACCTTCACTCTCATGCCTGCCCTGTTGCTCCTTCTCGGCGGCCTTCTGGCGGGCCTTTCCCGGCAGGCGCGATGGCGGACGTGGGCCTGGGCACTGACGGGCGCGATCGTGCTGGCCAACGCGCTCTGTTTTTTGACCGTCCCACCGACCCTTTTCGGCGGGGAACGCCTGACGCTTATCCCGCCCACCTGGCTCACGATTCGGGCGCGCGACGCATCTTTGGATCATCGCATCGGCTACATCCGCGCCCACTTGGAACCTGCGGAGACGGTCATCCTCTCCAGCGGCCTGGACTTCCGCCACCCCGACTTCTACCTGCGGGAGTACCCGGTCGTCCGGTTCGCCGAACGGCCGGTCACGACGATGCTCTCCCTCCCCGATTCGGTCAGGACGGTGGTCCTGTTCGGCGAGGACCTGGTAGGGGAAGACTGCCCGGCCCCCAATCCGGGGGTGCCGGTCTCCCCTGACCTGTGCATCATCCCTCGCCGCCCCGGACAGAATGTGGTGGTGGAAGGGAATGTTGTCTATCTGTTCACCTCTACAACGGAAGGTTTCCCGTAAGATTCCGATAGGAGGGGTTATGAAACCAGGCGTTCGCATTCATCCAACGGCGGAAGTCTCGCCAGAGGCAGAGATCGGCGCGGGCACGTCCGTCTGGCATCAGGCTCAGATACGCGAGGGGGCCTGTATCGGGACGAACTGTGTGATTGGCAAAGGGGTGTACATAGACTCCGGCGTCCGTATCGGCAATAACGTGAAAATTCAGAACTACGTCTCTGTTTACCATGGTGTTACCGTTCAGGACGGGGTGTTTATCGGGCCCCATGTTTGTTTCACGAACGACAAACGCCCTCGCGCGGTGAACCCGGATGGTTCCCTGAAAGGGAGCGAAGATTGGGTGGTGAGCGAGACCCGTATCCTGGAAGGCGCGGCGATTGGCGCGAATTCTGTCATCGTCTGTGGTACGACTATTGGGCGATGGGCGATGGTGGGGGCGGGGTCGGTGGTGACCCGGGATGTGCCCGATTACGGCCTGGTGTGGGGGAACCCGGCGCGGTTGCAGGGGTTCGTTTGTCCCTGTGGTGAACGACTCCAGGAAACCGGCTCTTGTCGGGAGGACATTGTCTGGATGAGGTGTCCAAAATGCGGGACGGATATCCCGATCCCTGCAGATGTCTACCAGAGAAT
Source organism: uncultured Anaerolineae bacterium (assembly GCA_937942115.1). GTDB lineage: Bacteria > Chloroflexota > Anaerolineae > B4-G1 > DUEL01 > SpSt-77. The sequence goes on from CALDFY010000028.1 coordinate 5,772, forward strand.
AGGGGGCTGAAATGATACCAATTGCCCAACCGATGATTGGCGAAGAGGAAAAACAGGCCGTGCTGGAGGTACTGGAGTCGGGAATGCTGGCTCAGGGACCCCGGGTGCAGGCATTTGAGGAGGCGTTTGCCCAGTATTGCGGTGTGAAATACGCCGTGGCCACTTCATCCGGGACAACGGCGCTGCATGTGGCCCTGCTGGCTCACGGCATCGGGCCCGGAGATGAGGTGATCACAACGCCGTTCACATTCATTGCCTCTGCCAACTCTATCCTGTACGTGGGAGCGCGGCCCGTTTTTGTGGATATTGATCCGGCGACATTCAACATCTGTCCCGACCTTCTGGAATCTGCTATTACGCCCCGCACCAAAGCCATTATGCCGGTGCATCTCTTCGGGCTGCCAGCGGATATGGACCCGATCCTGGAAGTAGCCGAACGGTATGGCCTGATGGTGATTGAGGATGCATGCCAGTCTCATGGGGCCGAGTATAGGGGGAAACGGGTGGGGAGTTTTGGCACGGGCTGTTTTTCGTTCTACCCGACCAAGAACATCACTACCGCTGAGGGCGGGATGATCACGACCAATGAGGAGCAGATTGCGGAAAAGTGTCGGGTCATCCGTCAGCATGGGATGCGCAGAAGATACTATCACGACGAGTTGGGATTCAACTTCCGAATGAGCGACGTTCACGCCGCCATTGGGCTGGCTCAGTTGAGAAAACTGGAGCAGTTCAACGAAATGCGGATCGCGAATGCCCGCTATTTGAGCGAGCATCTGCGGGGTGTCGTGGTTCCGGTCGTACCGGAGGGGCGGCGGCATGTGTTTCATCAATACACGATTCGCGTCCCCGATGGGCGACGAGACGCCGTGTTGGATGGGTTGAGGGAACGGGGTATCGGCACAGCCGTGTACTATCCGGTGCCGGTCCATCAACAGCAATTCTACAGGGACATGGGGTATAACCTGGTTCTGCCTGAAGCGGAACGGGCGGCGCGGGAGGTGTTGTCGTTGCCCGTACATCCGGGATTGAGCCGCGCGGACCTGGAAAAAATTGCGGACGCTGTGAATGCATTGTGCGCGTGAGACCAATGGACATTGGAGCGATGGTCAAATGTATTTGAGCAAATCCTAATCTTTTCCTCACCTTTCGTTGACATTCTCGTGTTAAAGTTAAAGAGAGGGATTCAGGGCTTGCGGCTTTTGAGCAGGCCCTGAATTCAAAAATGCGGAGACCATTCAGGGAAGGATGGGCGACCATGAATCCGCTCAGAGTGGGAGTGATTGGTGCGGGTCGGATGGGGCAGCGACACTGTCGCGTGTATTCAACCCTGCGTCAGGCCCAACTGGTGGGCATCTGCGACGCGGTACCTGAAACGGGACGCCGGGTGGCTGAAGAATACGATGTGCCCTTTTACGGGGACGTGGAGGCTCTCCTGAAGCATGTGGATGCTGTGAGCCTTGCGACCCCAACGCCGTCACACTTCGGCCTGGCGATGCAGTGCCTGGCCCAAGGGGTGCATGTACTGGTAGAAAAACCGCTGACAGAGACCGTGGAGCAGGCCGAGATACTGGCGCAGGCCGCAGAGGCCAGCGGTCTGGTCGTCCAGGTTGGACATATTGAACGCTTTAATCCAGCCTATATAGAACTGAAAAACGTACTGGAAAATCTAACAGTCCTGGCAGTCAATTTTCGTCGGCTCAGCCCCTACGTGGGCAGCAATACGGATGTGGACGTGGTCATGGACCTGATGACCCATGATGTTGATCTGGCGCTGGACTTAATGGGGCAGGAGCCGCTCTCTGTAAATGCCTATGGGCTGGCTGCTTTCAGCGGCTATATAGACCACGCCGTGGCTCACCTGTGTTTCGGCTCAGGGCCGATTCTGACCCTGACGGCATCACGGGTCACCGAACAGAAGGTGCGGTCTGTAGAAGTAACGGCTCTGGAAGCCTATGTGGAAGCAGACCTGCTGAACAAGAGTTTGTCGGTCCATCGGCGCACTGTCGGCGAATACCTCAATCACAATCGCCGGGGCGTCAAATATCGCCAGGAGAGCATCGTTGAACGCATTTTTGTACCAACGCTGGAGCCCCTATTCCTGGAACTCCAGCACTTCGTGGATTGCATCCTGCATGGCAGCCCTCCTCAAGTCTCGGCCAGGGACGGTTTGAACGCCCTGCGCCTGGTGATGGACATCCGGAACGCCATTTATGAAAGTATGTCCGTGATGACAGAAGAGGCCGGGCATGTGCGGGGCGCCATCGGCGTTCTCGTATAAGTGGGGGAAGCGGGAATGGACCTCTCTATCGTCATACCCTGTTACAACGAAGTTGAAAATGTCTCTAAGATGCAAAGGGAGTTTCTTCCCGTTGTCGCCGAACTGGCCAGGACCCATTCGCTGGAAGTTGTCTTTGTGGATGATGGGAGCACCGATGGAACCTGGCAGGCGCTTACGGAAACTTTCGGCAACAATGAGGAGGCGCGGGTAGCCTTTAGATTTGAACGTCACCCCGTCAATCGGGGGCTGGGGGCAGCTATCCGCACGGGCTTCACTGCCTCTTGTGGTAATGTGGTCATCACGACGGACAGTGATGGGACGTACCGGTTTTCGGAAATTCCTGTGATGCTCTCTTATCTCACGCCCGATGTGGACATTGTGACGGCATCTCCCTACCATCCGGCGGGCGGCGTGGAAGGAGTCCCGGCATACCGGCTGATCCTCAGCCGTGGCTCCTCTTTTCTCTACCGGTTTCTGGTCAACCGGCGGATACATACTTATACCTCTCTCTTCCGGGCGTATCGTCGGGAAGTGATAGCGCGCGTTCCGTTTCAATCCGACGGCTTCCTGGCTGGCACCGAGATTCTGGTCAAAGCAATGCTGATGGGATACCAGGTGGCCGAGTATCCCTCTGTGCTCCATTCACGGGCCTTCGGTACGTCTAAGGCGAAGTTAATTCGGACCATTCTGGCCCACCTGCGTTTTCAGGCACGTATCCTGATGCATCGGCTCCACCTGGCCCCGCTGATAGATAGGGGTACCCGCTCTCCCACGGGCATAGAAATCCGGTCGCCGGATAACGACCGGGTGTGAAAGTGAGAGATTGATGAAGATTGTGTCTGTGGTCGGAGCGCGTCCCGAATTTATCCAGGTAGCCCCGGTCAGCCGCGCCCTGCGGGAGAGGCATCAGGAAATCCTGGTGCATACCGGGCAGCACTACGATTACCTGATGTCGCAGGCCTTTTTTGACGAACTGGACATCCCCGCGCCGGATTATAACCTGGAGGTGGGGTCTGGATCGCACGCGCGACAGACAGGGGAAATACTGATCCGTCTGGAAGAAGTGCTCCTTAAAGAACGCCCTGACCTGGTGATTGTGCGGGGGGATACCAATTCCACGTTAGCGGGCGCGCTGGCTGCCAGTAAGTTACACATTCCCACAGCACATATTGAGGCGGGGGAGCGGAGTTTTGATCGGCGGATGCCGGAAGAGATCAATCGCCTGGTGGCAGATTGTCTGGCCGACATCCACTTCTGTGCCAGCCGGAGAGCCGTGGAGCGATTGGCCGCTGAGGGGATCACGGCTTCCGTGTACTGGGTGGGCGATGTGATGCTGGACGCGATGCTCCAGAACCGACCCATCGCCCGTCGTAAATCCCGCATCCTGGAGCGCCTGGGGCTGGAACCGGGGACATACGGCCTCGTGACCGTGCATCGTGCAGGGAATACCGATAATCCTGGGCGGCTGCAGCAAATCGTTACGGGCCTGAATCGTGTGCCGGAAATCGTCATCTTTCCCGTCCATCCTCGCACCCGAAAGGCCCTGGCTCAACTGGATGTCCCTTTCGCAGACCATGTCCGGCCGATAGAGCCGGTGAGTTACTTTGATATGATTGTGCTGGAGGAGAACGCCCGCATGATTGCCACCGATTCCGGCGGCGTCCAGCGGGAGGCCTACTTCCTGGGCGTTCCGTGCCTGACCCTGCGGGATGAAACGGAGTGGGTGGAGACCGTAGAGGCCGGCTGGAACGTACTGGTGGGTACTGAACCCGAGCGAATTGTGGAAGCATGGCTGACTTTCTCGCCCCCGGCAGACCGCCCTCCCATCTTCGGTGACGGAAGAGCCGCCCAGCGGATCGCGGAGATTCTGGAGAACGGCGTCGTGGGCTTTGGTGCGCCCCGTGGATAGAGGGGGAAGGAGGGAATCCGTGAGAGTCGGTATCGTCGGCGGGGGGATGATGGGGGTCAGCATCGGTTACTTCCTCTCGCAGCAAGGTGCAGAGGTTGAAATCTACGAGGCCTCTTCCAGGCTGGGGGGACTGGCCGATACGATAACTTTGGAGGACGGGGTCCCGGTAGATCGGTTCTATCATGTCATCCTGTCCAGCGACAGCCACCTGCGGCAACTTTGCGAAGAACTGAATATCGCCGACCGGTTGCGCTTTCGCGAGACCCGAATGGGTTTTTACCATCAGGGCAAAATCTTCTCCATGAACAATATGGTGGAGTTTCTGCGGTTCCCACCTCTGGGTTGGGCCGACCGCTTCCGTTTAGGGTTGACGGTATTGTATGCGCAGTTTGTCCGGGATTGGCGCCATCTGGAGGGGACCAGTGTTGAGGAGTGGCTGGTACGTCTGAGCGGTCGGCGCACTTTTGAGAGCATCTGGCGTCCGATGCTCAGGGCCAAATTTGACGGTGGGTTTGAAAACACCCCTGCTACTTACATCTGGGCCCGTCTGGTGCGGATGAAGTCCACCCGAAAGGGCATCAGTCAGAAAGAAGAAGCGGGACATCTTATCGGTGGGTACATGACCCTGGTTGAGGCAATGACCGGGCAGATAGAGGCCAGGGGAGGCAAAATTCATCTCCGTTGCCCTGTAGAAGAGATTGTGATGAAAGACGGACGTGCCATTGGGCTTCGTGCGGGGCAGGATGTCTATCCCTACGATGCCATCGTGGTCGCCCTGCAGATTCCCATTTTTCGCAGGCTGATTCCTGACGCAGACCCCTCTTATCGCGATTTTCTCGGAAAGACGGATTATTTGGGAGTCATCTGTCCTTTGCTGGTCCTGGACCGACCACTGACCGGTTTCTGGACGCTGAACATCACCGATGATCGGATTCCCTTTACTGGTATCATTGAAACGACGACCTATATTGATCCGGAATTTGTGGGAGGGCACCATCTGGTTTATCTACCCAAGTACACTCTTCCCGGTAGCCCCTGGCAGCGGAAATCGGATGAGGAGATCCGCGAGATATGGCTCCAGCACCTGGAAGCCATGTTCCCGCATTTTGACCGGCGGTGGATTCGCTACTTTCTTGTGCACCGGGAGCAGTACGTGGAACCTCTGCACGGGCTGAATTCCACACACCTTATCCCGCAGGTCAAGACCCCTGTAAAGAATCTGTACCTGGCCACCACGGCTCAGATTTACCCGGCGTTGACCAACAGTGAGTCGGTGACCCGGCACGCCCGCCGGGTGGATCAGGCCATTCTTGAAAAAAGTCCAACGCCGATTCCATTGTCGCCTGAAGCGGCCGCACGAATGGCTACAGTGGATACGCTGGCGTAGGCCGCTTCCGGATGTGCAGGGAGAAACGGGGGATTGAAATGCAACCCAAAACGAGTGCTCTGACCAGGTTGGCGGTAACCCTCAAGGTCAATCAGAGGGCAACTATGGCCGCTCTCGCCGTTGCGGTTGTCCTGTTCCTGGCCCTGTACCATCTGAGGGACTACCCCTTAACCTGGTTCGACGAAGGCTCCCACCTGCACGTCCCCAAGACCCTCGTGCGCTTTGGCGTCTACGCCGATTACAGCAGCGAGGGTTTCCGTTATTATGGGCCGACGATCGGCGTCGGCCCAACGGTGATGTTGCCCATCGCGGCGGCTTTCAAACTCTTTGGTATCGGATTGCTGCAGGCCCGGCTGGTGATGGTCCTGTACCTGCTGGCGGCGATTTATGCTTTCTATCGCCTTGCCCTCGTACTGGGCGACCATCGGCTGGCCTGGGTAGCCACTGCGCTGCTGGTGACGTCGCGGGGTATCTCCCTGATAGAGTACGGACGCCAGGTATTGGGAGAAGTACCCGGGCTCTTCTTCATGGTGGCCGGGCTGGGTCTGTGGCTGGCTGCATGGGAGAAGGCCAGTGGGTGGCGGCTGGGACTGGTCGGATTGCTGCTGGGGCTGGCGATGATAACCAAGAACCAGTACTTGCTGGTGCTGGTGCCGACACTGGGCCTGGCGTGGCTGACCAACCTGGTTTACTATCGCACTGCATCCCACCGCACCTTCATCATTCCCGGCCTGGTTTCCATTGCTTGTTTTGCCCTCTGGCAGGGCTATATGGTCCTCTACCTGGGCCCGGCGACGGCCGGCGAGAACCTGGAGATGCTGCGCGAGCAGACGGCCGGCGCCGCCCTTGTCTTCTCCGCTGATCGGATGAAGGAGAGCCTCAAATATCTGTTGAGCCTTGACGTGTTCCTGGGGATGCTGGCACCGGCGCTGGTTTACGGTTTTGTGATCTCCCTGCCCCGGCAGCGGGATGGACAGCGGTGGGGCACGTTGCTCATCCTGACCGTCGTGAACCTGGTCTGGTACATGGTCGCCTCCATCGGCTGGCCGCGCTACGCCTTCCCGGGCCTGGCCATTGCCAGCCTGTTCGTCGCTGACTTTTTCCACAGGCTCACCGGGGGCTTCCAATTGGGAGGGAGGGCTCTTTGGCAGGCGCTACGGGGAAGAGCGTCCGATCTGCAGAAGGATGCACTGCGCTGGGCCATGCTGATCTGGCTGGCGATGACAATCGCGCGCCCCCTGCTCTACACTGTGCGACAGGTGGTGTCGCCGCCCCCCAATCTGCCTGTAGCGATGGCGGCCTATCTGGATCAATATGTTCCTCGCGATGCACTGATTGAGACGTTTGAGCCAGAGATGGGCTTCCTCACTGATCACAATTACCACTTTGCCCCTATGTTGCCACAAGCCGTGCGCCATGTCTGGCTCGGCGGATCGCCGCCAGTGCTGAGTTATGATTTTGTCCAAAAGGAACATCCGGACTATGTGCTGGTAGGCCCGTTTGCTCATTGGATCAACCTGTATCCAGCGGAACTTCTGGCAGAGCATTACCGATTGGTTGTCCGTTTTGAGGGCAGTTGGCCCCTTGGGTATGAGTTGTATATGCGATCTTCGTTGCCATCCCTGCTTTCTCTCTCGGCTCCCTGAGTTACTGCTTTGCGGCACGGGGAGAACAGGGGAGGCCAGGGAAGAAAGGGTTCGGGATGGTTCATAATGAACCATCCCGGTGTAGATCGTGTAGAGGAAAAGATGGGTCACAACTTTTATATCCGATGGTGGATATGTGTGCTGATGATCCTGTGTATCAGCGCTGGAACCGTTGGCAGTTCGGAGGCCCAGCGATCTCGTTGGAGTCAACCGATAGAACTGGTTGCTCCCTTTCCAGGCGGGGACTGGCTTCCCGATATCACGGTAGACCCGCAGGGGGATGTCCATGTCGTATGGTCTGGGGGCCAGTGCTCCGCCAACTACGAAAAACCATGCTTGATGTATAAGCGGCAACAGAGAGGAATATGGCAACCTGCTTATGATGTCTTTTTAGATCAAGGTGCCGGACAATCGGCCATTCGGACTGCCGTTGCGGCTGACTGGGTCGGGCGTCTCCACCTGGTTTACTTGAAGGACTTCATGGACATCGTTTACCAGCAAGCATGGATTGCAAGCGCTAACTCTGCCAGGGCCTGGTCAGAGCCGCGACGGATGAGTGGCTTTGGTCACGCCTATTTTCCAGACATCGCTGTCGGCCCGGACGGGGTTCTGCATGCAGTGTGGACCGAGTCTACACCGGGCGAGCCCAGCAAGGACTGCCCGCCAGGCCTCTGTTCCGATATTTTTTATCGGCAATCCACAGATGGGGGAATCCGCTGGTCGCCCCCCGTCAACCTCTCCCGCTCCGAGGTGGGGACGATGAAAGTGCATGTCCTGGCTGACGGCCTGGGCCGGGTCCACGTCTTCTGGGAAGAGGGCGGGGACCGTTGGGTTCCTAATGATCGCCTCGTCGGTGTGGCCTATGCTCTCTCTACTGACGGCGGGGTGACCTGGAGCGAACCGCAGGTCTTCACCCATACTGGGGGAGTTCCCCGTCAAATCATGGCAGGTGTAGATGCCTATGGGCGAATCGTTGCCATCTGGAGGTTGGTGCCAGGGGACGGTATTTACTACCAGGTCTCTCAGGACGGACGAGACTGGTCGGTACCTCAGCGAATTCCGGGCATCTGGCCTGTGGAAAGCGCGGCCATTTACGACGACTATGATGTGGCTGCCGATAGCCTCGGTAACTTGCATTTTGTTGTCTCCGGGCGAGATTCCCCCGTCGGTCAGCAGGCCATATTCCATATAGAGTGGGATGGTCACAACTGGTCAGCACCTGAGGTGGTCTCCCCTTACGAGGGCTACCCGGAGTTTCCCAGAATCGCTGCAGGTCTGGGGAACAGGCTTCACGTGGTGTGGTATAGCAAACAGTTGCCCGGCTACGAGGAGGGACAGATTACACACGTGTGGTACAGTACCCGGGAGATTCCTGTACCCGCCTGGACCCCGGCTCCCATGCCGACGCCGACGGAGACCCCGCCGCCCCCCACCCGGACCCCCTTCCCGACGCCCACTCCGTTCCCCACCGTCCCGCCGGAAGCCGTCCGCCCCTTCAACCCGGCCACCCTCTACACCGAGGGGGATGAAGTGACCAGCCTGATGCTCTCCCTGCTGCCGGTGGCGGCGCTGATCGGACTGATCGCGGTCATCTCCCGCGCCCGACGGCGGTAAAGCCTGGATGTGCCAGGCACTTCCAGATGTTCGTAGTCCGCCACGCAGCGCAGCGGAGTGGCGTCCAAAACGGCACTCCACTCCGTTCCGTGCCTTACTACGAACGGTTTGTAGTCAGCCACGCAGCGCGGCGGAGTGGCGTCCAAAACGGCACTCCCCTTCGTTCCGTGCCTCACTACGAACGGTTCGTAGTCCGCCACGCAGCGCAGCGGAGTGGCGTCCAAAACGGCACTCCCCTTCGTTCCGTGCCTCACTACGAGCGGATGTTCGTAGTCAGCCACGGAGCGAAGCGGAGTGGCGTCCAAAACGGCACTCCCCTTCGTTCCGTGCCTCACTACGAACGACTTTTAGATGGGTTCTGAGGATTTTTATGCACATCCTGCTCTTCACCCAGGTTCTCCCCTATCCCCCCGATAGCGGGCCCAAAATCAAAACCTACCACGTGCTCCGCTACCTGGCCCAGCATCATGTGGTGCACCTGGTCTCTTTTATCCGTTCCGGGGCCGAACGGGCGCACATCCCCGTCCTGCGCCAGTACTGCCAGGACGTGCGGACCGTCCCCATCCGCCGCTCCCGCGCCCGGGACGGGCTGGCCTTCGCCCGGAGCCTGGCCGACGGCCGGCCCTTCCTGGTCGTCCGGGACGATGACCCCCGGATGCACCGGACGGTCGCCGAGGTGATGGCCAGCGCGCCCATAGATGCCGTCCACGCCGACCAACTCACGATGGCCCAGTATGCCCTGCCGCTGGAGGGCGTCTACCGGGTCCTGGACGCCCACAACGCCGTCTGGACGATTTTCCGCCAGATGGCCCGCCGCGCGCCCGCTGGCCCTCGTCGGTGGGCCCTGGACCTGGAGTGGCGCAAGTTGCAGCGGTACGAGGGGGAAATCGGCCGCCACTTTGACGCCGTCACCGCCGTCAGCGAAGAGGACCGGGAGGCGCTGATAGAGGCTGGCTGTCCCGCGTCCCGCATCACTGTTATCCCCATCGCGGTGGATACGGAGGAAACCCGGCCGGTGGCGCGCGTCCCTGATGCCCGGGGGATTCTCCACATTGGGACGATGTACTGGCCCCCGAACATAGAGGGCATCCTGTGGTTTGCCCGGCGGGTCTATCCGTTGATCCGGGAACGGATGCCGGATGCCCCGTTTTTCGTCGTCGGCGCGCGGCCCCCGCAGGAGATCCGCGCGCTGGAGACGGAGGTGCCGGGGATTCGGGTCACCGGCTACGTGGAGGACCCGACGCCCTACATCCGGGAGAGCGGCGTCTTCATCGTGCCGCTCCACACCGGAAGCGGGATGCGGGTGAAGATTCTCACCGCCTGGGCCTGGGGGGTCCCTGTGGTCTCCACGTCGGTGGGCTGCGCCGGGATCCCCGTCCATCCGGGGACGGACATCCTGGTTGCCGACGGCGAGGCGGAATTTGCCGCCGCCGTCCTGCGGGTACTGGCGGACCGGGAGACGGCGGCGCGTCTGGCCGCGGCGGGCCGCCGGTACGTGGAGGAACAGTTTGACTGGCGGGTTGTCTGCCAGAAACTGGATGAGGTGTACGTGGGGGTGAGAACGTGAGGCTGAAACAGCGCCTGATCCAGATCGGTCAACGGTTGGACCGTCTGGCTGGGAATGTCCCTCTCAGCGTGGCTCTCATCCTGGCGGTGGCTCTCGCGGTGCGCCTGGCCTACCTGACCGTCATCGTCGGCCTGGGAAGTCCCCCGCCCTACGACGGCATCGGCTACGACATGCTGGCGGTCCACCTGCTGGAGGCAGGGACATATGGGGTGGGGCACCCCACCGCTTTCCGTCCTCCGGGGTATCCGATATTTCTGACGGGGGTCTATCTGCTCTTCGGTCACTCCTACCCGGCGGTCCGGCTGGTCCAGGCACTGCTGGATAGTGTGACCTGTCTCCTGGTCTATGCCATTGGGACTTTCGGAGGGGGGCGGGATGCTCCCCGACGAACGGACGTGGGGCGAGGGTGCGCCGGAATGGGGGTGGATGGGCTGGGAGGGGCTCAGCGAGGTGGAGAGCAGCCGCCGATTTATGGAGCGGGGGCTTTCCTGGATTCGGGAGCATCCGCTGGAATTCGCCGCCCTGGTGCCGCGAAAACTGCTTCGCCTGTGGTCGCCGACTTCCTTCGGCGTGCAATTTTCCCGCCGGGCCAGCCCCCTGGTGACCGCGGTGGTGCTCCCGCCCTATCTGCTGTTCCTGGCGCTGGCTTTCTGGGGGATGTGGCAAACCCGTCGGGGATGGCGGGAGCAGTTTCCCCTTTATGCCCTGATTCTGGGGATCAACGGGCTGGTGGCCATCACGTATGGGGCCACCCGCTACAGGATCGCGATGGCCCCGGCCCTGTGCCTGTATGCGGCGGTGACCCTGGAGGCGCGGCTTTCGGGAGGGGGCAACAAATGACACACGGGGTGGCGATTTGCCACCCCGTGTATCCCGCTATCCCACCGCCACCGGAGGATGCGCGCGGGCGCGCCGCCGGAGGATCAGAAAGGCGGTCAGTCCGGCTACGGAGGCCACCGAACCGGCGACCGCCGCTCCCACCAATAGGATGCGCCGCAGGCGATGGGCGCGCTGATATTGTCGCCGCGCCGCCTCTATCAGTTCCGCTTTGAGACTGCGGGTAAAGGCCGGGGGCGGTTCCACCGGCACCAGCCACCGCTGGAGCCGCTCGCTGATCCGAACCAGTGTCGCTTCTTGCTCCTCCATTACTCCATTCCTTCCAGATTCTTCTTTAATTCCAGCAGGGTGCGGTGGTAGAGGGACTTGATGGCCCCCTCGCTTCGCCCCATAATGGCCCCGATCTGCGCGTTGGACATCCCCTCCACAAATTTCAGGATCAACAATTCCTGTCGGTCCGGGGCCAGCGCCCGAAAGGCCTCTCTCAATCTTTCTCGCTCCTCCTCCTCTTCCAGCACCTCCTGGGGATTGCTCTCCTCGGTGTGGGTAACTACGCGGTCCAGCGCAACAACGGGGTGCCGGCGGCGATCCCGCTGCCAGTTGACGACGATGTTATGAGCAATCCGGTAGAGCCAGGCGCTGAAGGGGAGTCCCCGTTCCTGATAGCGGGGAAGGTGCTCCAATGCCCGGTAAAACGTGCGGGCGGTCAGGTCTTCAGCGTCCTGAGGGTTCCCGGTGCGGTAATACAGGTAGCGGTAAATCTGGGCGACGTACCGCTCGTAGAGCAAGCCGAAGGCCTCGGGGTCCCGTCTGGCCCGCTCCACCAGTTCCCGCTCGTCGCCGGGAGGACGGTCCGACCGAGCAACGTTCTCCACTAATGGAAACACCGTTCTCTCCTCACGGTTGCGGCGCTTCAGCCCGCTGGAGGACTGCCTGAACCTCGGGTTGGGAGAGGAAACGGGACCGGAGGGTGGGGTCGCTCAAGGGGTCGGCGATTTGATGGATGAAATCGGCCGCAATGCGAAAGTGGACTTGCGCGATCTGAGGGTCGTCGGTGGCTCTTCCCAGGGCCGCGTGGAGTTGCCAGAGGAGCCAGCGGCTGGGGATGGCGTGGGCATGTCCCAGGGCGGCCTGCAGGACCCTCTGGGCCGTTGATCGATCTCCTCTGGCCAGATACGCTCGTCCCTGCAACAACTGGGCCCGGGCGGCGTGCAGTTCGCTACGGACCGCAGTTGCCTCGTCGGCCAGTTCTCCGGCAATGGCCAGGGCCCGATCCACCTCGCCCTGCCGCAGAAACGCATCGCCCAGGTCGTAGAGGGCCTGCAATGCCAGGTCTTTATCCCGAATCGCCCGTGCCCGGGATAGGGCCTGATTCAGGGCCATCATCGCTTCGCTGTATCGTCCCAGGAGGAGCATATCCACCCCGATGTTGCGGGTGATGTCTATGGAGATGCGGTCGGCCCCGGATTGCACCGCCAGACGGAAGGCTTCTTCGTGATACAGAAGCGCCCGCTCCATGTCGCGCAGTTCCTGATAGAGTTCCCCCACGTTATTCAGGGCCGCAGCGGTCCGCTGGTCGTCTTGCAGAGAGCGGAAACATTTCAGGGCGTCCTCGTAAGATCGGATAGCCTCTTCCACCTGTCCGGCGAAGTCGTACGCAATCCCCAGTCCCAGCAGAGCCCGGCCCAATTCATACAAATCCGGCGTGCGTTGCAGCGCGCTTCGGGCCTGGTTCAGGGTGCGGATGGCGTCCTCCACCCGGCCCTGTTTCCAGCGGAGGTTCCCCAACCCGATCCAGGCCCGGATGCGGGAGATGTCGCTTCTGCTGGCCTCCGCTTCCTGAAGGGCGGTCCGGTATTCCTCCTCGGCGGCATCGTACGCCCCCATCCCGCTGTGACAATCCGCGATGCCGACCAGCGCCTCCGCCCGTTGGACCGGATCGGTGGCCTGGTCCCGAACCGTCTGGAAGTCGGAGAGGGCGGCGTAATCTCCCATCAGGAACCGGGCACGCCCGCGCTGCAGCAGAAGGTCCCAGCGCAGATGTTCCTGCTCTGGGGAAGGGGGAAGGGCATCTAACCGGTTCAGGCCATCGGTTGCCAGTTGGACGGCCTGCTGGTAGTGCCCGCTGGTGGTCTCTTCCCGGGCCTTTCGCAGCAGTTGCTGGATGTTTTGGGACGGGGTGATCGGGTTGATAGGAGGTGGGAAATCCATCGCCCCTCCTTTGAGGGCTTGCCGGAAAACGCTATGGATAGCGGCATCTCCCTTTGTGCCGATTATAGACCGGTCGGGCTTCTTCGTCAACTCGTTGTCGGCCTTGTCTCTCTCCCGTTTTGTTGTATACTGGGAATGGAATCCGGAGGAGCGCGGGAAGGAATCAGCATGTGGGGAGACCTGGTCAAACGGGGGTCCGGCCAACTGGTAGCCCTGATGCCGGAGCCGGATGCGGACCTGCTGGCCGAGACCATCGTAGCCTTCGCCAACGCCGACGGGGGGACGGTGGTCCTGGGGATAGACGAGACCGGCCGGTCCACCGGCACCATCTATCCGGAAGAGGTGGATGCTCTGCTCCGGGATGCCCTGCGGGAGTGCCGTCCTCCCCTGGAGGTGGAATGTCAGCAGGAGGAGGTCGCCGGAGGGTTCGTATTCTATGTGCGCGTTCCCCGGAGCACGGAACTCCACAGCCTCTCCGATGGACGGGTGGTCATCCGGCGGATGGGGGAGAACCGTCCCCTTTCGGGCGAGGAGATTCGCCACCTGGCCGCGACCAAGTCCAGCGGAGATTACGAAATGCAGATTGTCGCTGGGGCCCGACGGGAGGACCTGGACGATGATGTGATCGGGGAATTCCTCCAGCGATGGCAGGAGAAGCAACGCCGGCCCTGGACGCGCGCCCCGGAGGAGTTGCTGCTCCAGATCGGAGCGCTGGACGAAGACGGGCATCCGACCGTCGCCGGCATCCTCCTCTTCGGCCGGGAGCCGCAGGTCTTCCTTCCCCAGAGCGGGCTGGTATTTGTGAAGTTTCTGGGGAGCGAGCCGCGCGGGGAGGGGGGAGAAGCGGGCTACGGCCGACGGGAGAACATCGTCGGCCCGCTGGCCCGCATCATCCAGCGGACCTGGACGGTGATTATGGAGGAGATGCGGACGGGCGCTGTGGTCAAGGGATTGGAGCGGGTGGAGCAGACCGAATACCCACCCGCCGCCGTCCGCGAGGCCCTGGTCAACGCGGTGGCCCACCGGGATTACCGCCTGCGGGGGCGGCGGATTGAAGTGCGCATGTTCACCGACCGGATGGAAATCATCAGTCCGGGGGGACTCCCGGGCTACATCACCCTGGATAACATCGTGGAGGAGCACTTCTCCCGCAACCCGCGCATTGTGGGCGCGCTCTACTATTGGGGATACATTGAAGAACTGGGGCTGGGGATAGACCTGATGATTGAGGAGATGACGGCGGCCGGGTTGCCGCCGCCGCAGTTTCGGGCAGAGCCGTATCTGTTCAGCGTGACGCTATATAACCGGCAGGAGCGCCCTCCGATGGCCCAGTGGCAGCGGACGATGAACGAGCGCCAGGTGAAGGCGCTGGAGTACATCCGGCGGTACGGGCGGATCACCAATCGGGAGTACCAGGTCATCTGCCCCCACGTCAGTCCGGAGACGCTGCGGCTGGACCTGGCGGACCTGGTGGAGAAAGGGGTGCTGCTGAAAGTGGGGGATAAGAAGGGGACGTATTATATTCTCAAGTAGACGAGGTGTGTAGGGACAACCCTTGCGGTTGCCTCCAGGCGCTGACGGAAAGTCTGCCTCTCTGGGCCTTCGGCTCGGTGGCTCCCTCCGTTCGCAACCAGGGCGGCCTGCGCTGACCTCCTGAGAAGGGCGTCAACGCAGGTTGACGCCCAGCGCAAAGCGTAGGGGCAACCCTCGCGGTTGCCCCCAGGGGAGGCCGATTTCCCATCGGCGCCCGAGGCGGCGGGAAGCGGAGAGCCGAAGCCAGCCTTAAGTTAACGCCTATGCCCC
>CALDFY010000029.1 GCA_937942115.1 uncultured Anaerolineae bacterium
GAAGGGCGTCAACGCAGGTTGACGCCCGGCGCGAAGCGTCCAGGGAGGCCGATTTCCAATCGGCGCCCGAGGCGGCGGGAAGCGGAGAGCCGAAGCCAGCCTTAAGTTAACGCCTATGGGGTTGGGGGTGAGGGCCTCCGCCGCCGAAGGCAAGCGGGAGAGGGGAGGGTTGGGGAGGGGTGAGGGCCTCCGCCGCCGAAGGCAAGCGGGAAAGGGGAGGGATAGGGGTGGGGTGAGGGAACAGTTGCAACAGCGGCGGGCTCGGGTACCAAAGCCCCACAGGGCGAGGAAGCCCCCTCGGGCCGAGGCCCTCGGGGCCGGGAACTCGGGCCGTGGCCCTGACGGGCTATCTGAAAGCCCCCGGAGGGGGCTTCGCATCTGATCCAGGGGTTTTTAGCCCCTGGCGTAATAGTTAGAACGCGATGCCCGAGTTGCCGGAAGTAGAGACCCTCGCGCGGGAACTGAGAGACGTCCTCGTCGGGCGGGGCATCATCGGGGTGGAGGTGCGCTGGCCGCGCACAGTCGCCGCGCCGGACCCGGAGACCTTCGCCCGACGGCTGGCCGGACGCCGCGTTCTGGAGGTCCGGCGGCGGGGAAAGTGGTTGCTCCTGGGGCTGGACGGGGAGGAATGGCTGCTGGTCCACCTGCGGATGAGCGGGCGGTTGGCCGTGGAGGACGCCGGGGCCCCCGAGGATCCCCACACCCGGGTGGTCTTCCATCTGGAGGATGGGCGGCGGCTGCGCTTCTCCGACCCCCGCAAGTTCGGGCGGATGGCGCTGACGGCCCGCCCTGAGGACTGGCTGGGCGGCCTGGGGCCGGAGCCGCTGGACCCGGCGCTCACGCCGGAGCGGCTGGTGGGGATGCTGCGGGGCCGGCGGGTGCGCCTGAAGCCGCTGCTGGCCGACCAGCGCTTCCTGGCGGGCCTGGGGAACATCTACGCCGATGAGGTTCTCTGGCGGGCGGGTCTCCATCCCCTCCGCCGCGCCGACACGCTGACGCCGGAGGAGACGGCCCGCCTGCACGGGGCCATCCGGGAGGTGCTGGAGGAAGCGGTCGCCCGCCGGGGCACCACCCTGGCGGACCGGCGGTACGTTCTCCCCGACGGGCGTCCTGGGGAGTTCGCGGCCCATCTGGCCGTCTACGGGCGGGAGGGCGCCCCCTGCCCCCGCTGCGGCGCCCCCATCGTCCGCGCCCGCGTCGGGGGCCGCAGCGCCCACTTCTGCCCCCGGTGCCAGCGATGAAGGCGACACCTACTCCTTCGGCCGCTTCCAGAAGCAAATCATCTGCTGAGAACGAAAGGTAACCTGCACCAGTTCCCACCCCTGCTCGCCCGGGCCGTTCAGGACGGCCTCTATCGCGCGCAGGAACGGGTCCCCGGCGTCAAAGTAGCAGACGCCCTCGGTGTCGCAGTAGAGCATCGGCGGCACCTGGGCGACCGGCTCCTCCAGCCAACGTAACACTTCCTCCGCATTGTGCACCGTCACCCAATACTGCCAGCGGTTCATCGGGCTACCTCTCTCCTGTGCTCCTTGCTCCCTGCTCCTTGCTCCCTGCTCCTTGCTCCCCGTCACAGCACCATCGGCTCCCGATAGAGGCCGAAAACCTCCCGGAAGATGTCCATGATTTCCTGCAGGGTAGCGTAGGCGCGGACAGCGTTGAGGATGTGGGGCATGACGTTTTCCGTCCCCTGGGCGGCGATGCGCAGCCGGTCCAGCGCTTGCCCCACCGCGCCGTTATCCCGCTCCGCCCGTACCCGGGCCAATCGCTCGCACTGGCGGCGGTAGCCTTCGGGGTCCATCTTCAGAAGCGGTACCTTGATCGGCTCTTCGGCTACGAATTCGTTGACCCCCACGATGATGCGCCGCCGTTCGTCTATCTCCCGCTGGTAGCGGTAGGCGGCGTCGGCAATTTCTTTCTGGAAGAAGCCGGCCTCAATGGCCGGGATGACGCCGCCCAGCGCCTCAATGCGGGCGAAGTAGTCATAGGCCTGCCGCTCCAGCCGGTCGGTGAGGGCCTCTATAGCGTAGGAGCCGCCCAGCGGGTCCACGGTGTTGGCTACCCCCGACTCGTGGGCGATAATCTGCTGGGTGCGCAGCGCGATGGTGACGGCGAACTCGCTGGGCAACGCCAGCGCCTCGTCCAGCGAGTTGGTGTGCAGCGATTGAGTCCCGCCCAGGACTGCCGCCAGGGCCTGGATGGCGACCCGGACGATGTTGATCTCCGGTTGCTGGGCGGTGAGGGTGCACCCGGCGGTCTGGGTGTGGAAACGCATCCACCAGGAGCGGGGGTTTTTGGCCCCGAAGGTGTGGCGCATCTCCCGCGCCCAGATGCGGCGCGCGGCCCGGAATTTGGCGATCTCCTCCAGAAAGTCGTTGTGGCAGTTGAAGAAGAAAGAGAGGCGCGGGGCGAACTCGTCTATATCCAGACCGCGCCGCAGGGCCCAGCGGACGTACTCCATCCCGTCGGCGAGGGTGAAGGCCAGTTCCTGTGCGGCAGTGGAGCCGGCCTCCCGGATGTGGTAGCCGCTGATGCTGATCGTATTCCACTTGGGGAGATATTTGCTGCCGAATTCTATGGTGTCCGTCACCAGCCGCATGGACGGCTCCGGCGGGAAGAGGTACTCTTTCTGGGCAATGTACTCCTTGAGAATGTCGTTCTGGATGGTGCCGCCCAGTTGGTCCATCCGGACGCCCTGCTTCTCCGCCGCCGCAATGTACATGGCCCAGATGACCGCTGCCGGACTGTTGATGGTCATAGACGTGGTGACTTTATCCAGCGGGATGCCGTCAAAAAGAATCTCCATGTCCTTCAGCGACGAGACGGCGACGCCGCATTTGCCGAACTCCCCCTCGGCCTCCGGCGCGTCGGTGTCGTAGCCCATGAGGGTGGGCAGGTCAAAGGCCACCGAGAGGCCCGTCTCGCCGTGGGCCAGCAGATACTTGAAGCGGGCGTTGGTCTCCTCGGCAGTGCCGAATCCGGCGAACATCCGCATCGTCCACAGCCGCCCCCGGTACATCGTAGGATGGATGCCCCGGGTGAACGGGTACTCGCCGGGGAAGCCGATGTTTTCCAGATAGTCTCCCACATCCAGCGGGGTGTATAGCCGCTGGACCGGCTCGCCGGAGGCGGTGATGAACTCCGGATACCGCTCCGGCTGACGGTCTAAGGTGGCCTTCAGGGTGGTCTTTTCCCACCGTTCCCGTTCGGCGGCAATTCGCTCTCGCTCCTGGCTGATGCTCATATCTCCTCCTTCACGTTTCACGTTTCACGTTTCACGTTTCACGCTTCACGTGTTCCGTATGGCGTACTCCGTCCTCCGTTCCCACGCGTCCCGCGCGGCGGCCTGTTCGGCGGCCTGCTTGGAGCGCCCTTCTCCCCGGCCAGCCACCTCGTCCCCGAGGAGAACTTCCGCGACGAAGGTCTTGGCGTGCTCCGGGCCATGCTCGGCGACGATGCGGTAGCGGGGCGTGATGCCCACTTCGGCCTGAGCCCATTCCTGAAAGCGGCTTTTGGCATCTTTATCCGCCTCGGCGGCCAGGATGGCCTCCGCCATCGGCGCCATCAGGAAACGCACCATGGCCCGCACCGGCTCCAGTCCTCCATCCAGGTACATCGCGCCGACGACGGCCTCAAAGGCGTCGGCCAGGTTGGGGGCCCGCTCCCGTCCTCCGCGCTCCTCTTCACCCTTCCCCAGGCGAAGGAACTCGCCCAGGCCCAGTTGGGCGGCGAAACGGGCCAGCATCTCCTCCGAGACCAGGACGGCCCGCAGGCGGGTCATCTCCCCTTCCCGGAATTCGGGATACCGGTGGAAGACCCATTCCGCCACCGTCAGGCTCAGGACGGCATCGCCCAGAAATTCCAGCCGCTGGTTATCCCAGCCCTCCTCAGGGTGCTCGTGGACGTAGGAGGGATGGGTCAGGGCGCGCAGGAGCAACCCCGGCTCCCGGAACGTGTATCGGATGCGTTCCTGGAGCGGGTGAGAGATCTCGGCAGCGGTTTTAGGTTTTGCGGACGGTCGGGTTCTGGGGCGCAGCCACTGGAAAATCATTTCACTCCATCCATAGGGGACGCGGATGAACGTAGGGTAGGCCTACAGGAAATCGTGGCGGCGTTCTAACTGATGCAAGAACTCCCAGATGTAGGATGGCCTTTCCCGGCGGTCCCCAAATATGGCGGGCTAAAAGCCCAATGGCACTAACTTTTCGGCGCGCTGGCCTCACCCAAACTTCGTTTGGGAGAGGGGAGGGGAGATAGGAGGGGTTTTGCGGCGGCCGAAGGCCGCCGCATCCCCCACCCCCAGCCCCCATCGGCGTTAACTTCAGGCTGGCTTCGGCTCTCCGCTTCCCGCCGCCTCGGGCGCCGATTGGAAATCGGCCTCCCCCGGGGGCAACCGCGAGGGTTGCCCCTACGCTTCGCGCCGGGTGTCAACCTGCGTTGACGCCCTTCTCAGGAGGTCGGCGAAGGCCGACCTGGTTGCGAACGAAGTGAAGGGACCCGGCCGAAGGCCCAAAGAGGCTGGCTTCAGTCAGCGCCCGAGGCGGCGACCCAACTGGCGCCGCCCCTTAAGTTAACGCATATGGGTAGTG
>CALDFY010000030.1 GCA_937942115.1 uncultured Anaerolineae bacterium
CTGAGTGGGTTCAGATGCCTCACCCCTCCCCCTTGAGGGTGCTTAGAAAGTCACCACGAAGGCACAAAGACACCCCAAAATTGGGATGGTTCATAATTGGTGACACTTTTTGCTGGCGGACTTCCTGCCCTCACCCCTCCCCTCTCCCGCTCGCCTTCGGCGGCAGAGGCCTCGCCCCTCCCCTCTCCCGAACTTCGTTCGGGAGAGGGGAGGGGGTAGCGGCGAAGCCGCTGGGGGTGGGGTGAGGAAAGTCACTCCTCCATCACCGCCTTCAGTGCCCGGATGGCTACCTCCACCATCCCGTCGTCGGGGGGGCGGGTGGTGAGCCGCTGAAACGCCAGGTTGGGGCCCACCAGCGGGCGCATCCAGGGCCGGTCGGCGAAGCGGGCGCTGAACCGCATCCCCTCGTAGGCCAGGCCAACGATGAGCGGGATCGCCAGGATCCGGCTGACGGCCCGCCCCATCAGCGGCAACTGCCCCAGCGGGGCCAGGACCAGGACCGAAATGACCACCACGGTGAGCAGAAAGGACGTACCGCACCGGATGTGGGCCGTAGAGTGGGCCTGGACGGCCTCCACCGTCAGCGGCGCACCGGCCTCATAGGCGTTGATGGTTTTGTGCTCCGCCCCGTGGTAGGCGAAGACCCGGCGAATGTCGGGCAGGAACCCGACCCCCCAGATGTAGCCCACCACCAGGAACAGCCGGACCAGTCCCTCCAGCAGGCTATCGGCCAGAGGGGAGAGCGGCAGGGGGAGCAGGCCCACCAGCAGAGAGGGCAGGACCATAAAGAGGCCGACCCCCAGGGCCAGGCCCAGCAGTCCGCTGACCCATCCCATTGCGCTGCGAAACGGGCCGGCCTTCTCCTCCTCGCCCAGGGCTACGTCGGCCGACCACATCAGCGCGCGGACGCCCAGCCCCAGGGCATCCCAGAGCATAGTCAGCCCGCGCAGGAGGGGGATGCGGGGGATCGCCCCCCGGTAGATGGCCGACCGCAGCGGCTCGGTGCGGAGGACAATCTCCCCCTGGGGGTTGCGGACGGCCACCGCCACGCGGCGGGTGCTCCGCATCATCACCCCCTCAATGACCGCCTGTCCCCCGTAGCGCTCCATATCTGCGACTGTGGCGCAAGATTTCATCTCGCGCTACAGGTCATACTCCACCCCCAGTTCGGCGGCGATGGCCTGCAGGTCGGCCGCGACTTTGGGGTTCAACGGGATGCCTTCCCGCAGCCGTCGCTCCGTCTCCTCGTATTCTTTCTCCCCGTGGATGTAGATACGGGTGGCGCCCTCCGCCTTCGGGGCGTTCTTCAGCCGTCGCTGGAGGTCGTCCATCGCGGCCTTGAATTCGTCCAGGGGCCGGAATCCGTCCACCCGCCAGGCCCCGAAGAAGTGGCCCAGGTTGGCGGGCAGGGGCTTGCCGTCCGGCGTCTTCGGGTAGACCAGGTCGGCGTAGGCGGCGCCGGAGAGGACGGCACAGAAGACGTCCACCCAGAGGGCCAAGCCGTACCCTTTGTGCCCGCTGAGAAGTTCCCCTTCGCCGCCCAGGGGGAGCAGGCCACCGCCAGCCCGCTTCTTGAAGTTCTCCAGCACCCGGCCGGCGTCCTCGGTGGCGATGCCGCGCTCGTCGGTGGCCCACCCCAGCGGCATGGGCTTCCCCAGCCGGTGGTAGACCTCCAGTTTGCCCCGAGGGACGGTGCTGGTCGCCATGTCCAGGACGAAGGGGCGCTCCTCCCCGGCGGGCGCGGCGACGGCGATGGGGTTGGTTCCCAGCATCGCGTTGCGGCCGAAGGTCGGCACGACCAGGACATCGGCGTTGGTCATGGACATGCCGATGCAGTCGTGCTCCAGGGCCATCATGGCGTAGTAGCCCGCGATGCCGTAGTGGTTGGAGTTGCGCACGGCGACGAACCCGGCGCCCACCTCCAGCGCTTTGCGGATGGCCATCTGCATCGCCCGGTAGGAGACGGGCTGGCCCAGGCCGGCCCCGGCGTCTACGAGGGCCGTGGCGGGGGTCTCGTGCACCACCCGCTCCTGAGGACGGGCGACCATCATGCCCCTCTGCAACCCCTCCACGTACCGGCGCAGGCGGGCCACGCCGTGGGAGTCAATCCCGCGCAGGTCCGCCGCCACCAGCACGTCGGCAGTGATGCGGGCATCCTCCTCCGGCACATCCAGTTTCCGGAAGACCCGTTCGCAGAATGCTCTGAGAGGTTCCGCCCAGACGCGTACCGCTTCGGTCATTTCTCTTCTCTCCTTACCCTAAACAGAATTTGAGTCAGCGGTGTTCCGCACCTGTAAGTGCGTATCCTGTATTTCTTATTTTTGAAAATAACTTGCTGGTTTGATAAAGCCAGATAATCCTGTGTGCGGATTCCCTTATGCAAAACCACCGGGATCAGGCGTTCCACACTGCTGAGAGCAAACTTCCAGTCAGTGGTAAGGACGTCCACAGTGGCATTGAATTTAGCGATAGTATCGCCCCGTTTGACAGTGCGGCTTTTCATCTCCACAACGACCCACTGGGGTTCAACCCGATCCAGAATAACGAAGTCCGGTTGCTTTCGGTTTTCGAAATCCGGGCATTGCTGCGCATCCACACAGATAAACCGCTCTTTATCCCCCAGGGGCAAATCACATTTCTCCTCTTTCTTTCTGGAGCATTCTGAGACCAGACACGAGTGATCTTTGTGTTTGTGCCAGAACTCATCGGCGAGGGACATCTGGATGCTCCGTTTGTTTAATCAGGTTCTATCAGGTCTATGAGGCTATACGTCTCATCGCCGATGGCCTCCGCCACGCGAACGAATTCGTCCTCCGGGATGCCGAAACCGGGCTCCGGCTCAACGCGCTCAATCACGGAGCCGTCATCCTCCAGTCTGAAGAGATAAACCCCTACTTCGTCATACCCCAGCCGGTCCCATTCCGGGTCTAGGCCCTCCGGTGGTTGATGGCCTCTCTTTAGGGCTTCCTCCAGAAGCAGGTGATTGCTGATCTGGTGGAGGATAATGTCGCTATGGGTTGTACACAGCACCCACACGCCCCACCGCACCAGCCGCACCATCAGGGTGGCAATCCGCCGCTGGTTCTCCGGATGCAGGTGGGCCTCCGGTTCTTCTATGATGAGCCAGCTTCCTGGGCGGAGAATTCCCTTTCTCAGGTAAAAGTCCAGCGCCGCCAGTTCAGCCAGGCCGGAGGAAATCGCCGTCAGAGGAATGCGCATCCCTTTCTGGAAAAGCATCAACTCCGGGTCTTCAGGAGAAAGCCAGTCTATATACCCATTTAGAATCTCTTTCTCCAGCAAATAGTTGACCGCTGATTGGCCTGTGCCGATTGCTGGCTCCTCCTGCCAAGCCCAGTAGGGCGGTTTTCCCTCTGCCAGCGTTGACAAAAACTTTCCGGTCACTCCGGTATAAGGAGTCGCTTCTATATGCCGAAGGTCAATTTCCCGCCCTACTATCTGCACGGACTTCGCTGTTAGCGCCCTCCAACCCTGCAGCAACCCGGCGCGCGCCGCAGGAAGATAATAAGTCTCCGGTGGAAATCCTATCACCTCTTGAAAAGCCCGGAAAACCTTTGCTATGGTCAAACCCTCCGGCGGTTTGCTCTGAGGAATTACCAGTCGGGCTAAACGCTGGTGAAGTTGGTCAAATCCGCTCAGCGACCACAACCACCCACCTTTTCGCCGGTAGATTCCTTGAATCTGAAGAGGAATTTCCTCTATCCGGACCCCGATTTCCAGGGAGTCGCTCCTCCGGCGAATAAGCGCCGTCTCCGACTTCCGGCCAAAATACCGCAAGAGTGATTCCTTCACGAAATCGGTTACCTGACCAGGCTCCTGGCTAATATTAGCTTGTATGATTATCCCCTCTGGACTCTTCTCATTATGAACTGTTATTACAGTACCCGTAGTTAGCATACGCCATAGGGATTCTCCAAATAAATAAGCCAGCGTCGCCGCGTACGTTTTCCCGCTCCCGTTGGGGCCGATGAAGACCGTCAGCGGGGCCAGGTCAAATCTCCCTTCGCGGATAGGGCCGAAGTCTTTCATCATACATTGAATCCGGGGCCCCTTTTGCTCCGCCATGCGATTCCTCCTTCCCATTGACCACTGACCACTGACAACTAACGACCAATGACTGAGGACTGGCGACCGAAAACTAACGACTGACCATCCCCCTCCAACTCCCGCCGCACCCGATCCAGGAGCGCGTCGGCCCGCAGTTCCTCCAGCCGGTAGCAGGGAGCCTGGAGGTGGTCCGCCAGCGCCTGGGCCAGCCCCTGGTCAAAGGATTCGTGCTCCATGTTGATGACCACCGACCGGATGTGGGCCTGGGGGAAAAGTTCCGCGATGCGGTGGGCCTCCTCCTGAGGCGGCAGGTTGCCCATAGAGACGTTGCCGGCCCCGTCGGTGAGGAGCACCATCAGGGGCATCAGGTCGGGATGCTGACGGAGTTCGCGGGTGATGACCTCGTAGGCCAGGTTGAGGCCGGCGGAGAGGGGGGTTTTGCCCCCCACCGGAACGTCCTGGAGCGCTTTCTGGGCCCGGGTCACGCTGCGGGTGGGCGGCAGCACCAGCCGGGCGCCGTTTTTCTGGAAGACGACCACCCCCACCCTATCCCGGCGCTGGTAGGCATCGGTGAGCAGCGACATCACGGCCCCTTTGGTGGCCTCCATCCGCTCCGCCACCGCCATAGACCAGGATGCGTCCACCACGAAGAGGATGAGGTTGGCCATACGGCGGACGCGCACTTTGCGGTGGTAGTCCTCCGGGCAGACGACCAGCGCGGGCCCGCCGGGCCGACGACGGCGGCACTGGTGGGGCGCGGCGGCCCGCAGCGTGGCGTCAAAGGCCAGGTCGTCAGGATTTTCGGGAGAGGGGCGGGCCTGGATGTACCGCCCACGTCGCTCGTCGGTGCGGGTCGTGCTGCGCCGACCGGTCCCGGAGCGGGTCAGCCGATCCAGGGGGGTATCCAGCCGTCGGGGAGTAAAGGACTCACCCGTGGCAATCTTCTTTCCCCCTTCCCACCACTGCCCTTCGGAGGGCCACTGGGGGATATTCTGGAGGACAGGCTCGCGCGGCCGCTCCTGTCCCTCGGAGGAGGGCATCTCCCCCGTATCAACCTCTACGGGCGTTTTTTTTTCCCCTCCAGGGGGACTTCCTCCTTCACCACCTCCTCTGCCAGTGACGGGTCCCGTCTGGCGACCTGGACACGGGCCTCGGCCAGCCGTTCCCCCAGGTTATCCAGCGTCGCCTCCACCGGCTGGAGGGGATGACGGCGGAGACGATGGGGCAGGGCCAGTTCGGCGGCCAGGAGGATGTCCCGGTCGGTGATGTGGGTGCGCCCCTCAAAGGCCGCGTTGGCCCGGGCCGTCTTCAGGATGACCATGTCGGGCCGGTGGCCGTCCACCCGCATCTCGGCCATCATCGCCGCGATGACGGCCAGGTCGCCCCGGCTGTGGCGGACCCGGGGCAAGAGTTGGCGGGCGCGGGCGATCTCGCGGGAGAGGGCCTCCTCGCGCGGCCGCCATTCCTCGTAGAAGCCCTCGGGGTCGCTCTCAAAGGCCAGGTTGCGCTCCATGATGAGCATCCGCGCCGCCGGGTCGTGGACCCCCTTAATATCCACGCAGAGGGCAAATCGGTCCAGCAGTTGGGGACGCAGGTCGCCCTCCTCCGGGTTCATCGTCCCGATGAGGATGAAACGGGCCGGGTGGCTGAAGGAGATGCCCTCCCGCTCCACCACGTTGATCCCCATCGCGGCCGCGTCCAGCAGAATATCCACCACGTGGTCGTCCAGCAGATTGACCTCGTCCACGTAGAGGACACCCCGGTTGGCAGCGGCCAGGACCCCCGGCTCAAAGTGGCGCTCCCCCTTCTGGATGGCCCGTTCTATATCCAGCGTGCCGACCACCCGGTCCTCCGTCGCGCTGACGGGGAGGTCTACGAAGCGGGTGCGGCGGCGGGCCCGGGGAAGTTCCTCTCCGGCGGCGGCCCGCTCCTTGCAGAGCGTGCACCAGGTAGCGGGCTGGTCGGGATCGCAGGAGAACGGACAATCGGCAACGACCTCTATCTCCGGCAACAGCGCGGCCAGGGCGCGGGCGGCAGTGGACTTGCCCGTCCCGCGCTCGCCGCGAATCAGCACCCCTCCGATTTGAGGGTAGACGGCGTTCAGGACCAGCGCCC
The DNA here is from genome assembly GCA_937942115.1 of uncultured Anaerolineae bacterium. Lineage (GTDB taxonomy): Bacteria > Chloroflexota > Anaerolineae > B4-G1 > DUEL01 > SpSt-77. The sequence continues at coordinate 6,181 of CALDFY010000030.1, forward strand.
GGCGCATCAGGTCCTGGTTGACAATGGCAGTGAACGGGAAAATGGATGGCATACTCTGACCTCAGACCCTCGCGATTCGCTCCCATTATACCGCGCTCCGGAAAAATGGGAAATTCCGGGTTCTCACCCAAAGACACAAAGAACACAAAGAAAACATAATTTTTATATATCTCTGTGTCTTTGTGTCTCTGTGCGAGAACGATCACGGGCTCCATCGGCGCGCGGCGTCGTACATCGCCGCAATGTTGGCCGGGGGGACATCATGCTGGATGTCGTGGATGGGGGCAAAGACGTAGCCACCCCCCGGCGCAAAGACGGAGAGACGATAGCGCACGTCCGCCTCCACCTCCTCCGGGCTGGCCCGGGGGAGCAATCCCTGGACATCGCACCCGCCGCCCCAAAAGACCAGCCGGTCCCCAAACTCCCGCTTCAGCCGTTCCGGCTCCATCTTCGCCGCCGAGGTCTGCACCGGGTTGAGGATGTCCACCCCGGCCGCTATCAGGTCGGGGAGCAGGTCGTAGACCGAGCCGCAACTGTGGAGAAAGACCCGGGCGCGCGTGCGGGTGTGGACCAGGCCATACAACTCCCGATGATAGGGCTGAAACAGGCGCCGATAGACCTCGGGGGAAATCTGCAACCCCTGCTGGGTCCCGAAATCGTCCCCAAAACCGACTACGTCCACATACTCTCCCACCGCGTCCAGGTATCGCTCCAGGTCCTCCCGCGCCGCCTGGGCCAGTTTCGCCACCAGCGCGGCGGCGAAATCGGGGTTTCGCTTCAGGTCTATCAGCCAGCGGACCCAGCCCCGGGCGAACTGGGCGCCCTCAAAGAGGCTTCCGCCGAACCAGCCGACGATGGCGTATTCCGTCTCCTCGGAGAGGCGACGGGCGGACCGGTGCAGGAAGTCCAGTTCCTCTTCGGAGAGACGGGGCGGCTCCCAGCGCTCCAGGTCGGCGAGGGTGGCGTCGGCCAGGGGGGCGTCGCGGGGCACGAAGTGATACGTCCCGGCGGCCATCCAGTGGGAGATAGACCCGTCGGCGGCGCGGATAAGCAGGTCACCCTGAGGGGTCACCTCGGGCTCAAAGTCGGCGGAGATGAGGGCGGGGGCGCCGTCGGGGAGGCGCCAGGGCTTCCAGCGGGTGTTGCGGACGCCGGGGAGGGGCTCCAGGACGGGCAGGCCGATCACGTCCACCCCGAAGCGGCGGCGGACCGGTTCCTCCACCTCGGCCAGTTGGAGGAGAATATCGGCCACGCGCACGGGGTCTCCATCCAGGCCCAGATATTCCTTGAGGCGCGCGTAGGCAACGGCACTGATGCCGGTGACGGGGGTCCCGCCCAGGTCTATGGGCACCCGGTCCGGCTCGCGGTGGGAGAGGGCAGCGCGTACCCGTTCACGGGAGTTCATCGCAAAAGACCTCTGGCTCGGCGAAGAGGATGCAGACCCGGATAAGTGTACCACGAACGATGAGGCCTGGCAACTTGTCGCGCTTGACCGCTTTCCTTCTCTGCGGTATAATGAACCCGCTTCTCCGCCGGGGAGCCTTCGTGCGGAGATTCAATTTTGTATGGGGGATGTGCAGAGAATGCCGAAGCGAACGTACCAGCCCAAAAAACGAAAGCGAATGCGGACGCACGGCTTCCGCGCCCGGATGGCCACACCCACCGGCCGTCGGGTGCTGAAGGCCCGACGGCTCAAAGGGCGCCATCAACTGACCGTCCAGCGCGAGTGGGCCAAAAAGTGGAACTGGAAGGAGAGCGCCCGCCGGCCCCGGCGCCGGGCGTAGGGCGGGAAAGGGACCGTCCGGTCCGGTGGCGGGAGGTCCGACTCCGGCGGTCGGCGGATTTTGACCGGGTCCGGCGGGAAGGCCGGACCTGGTCCCACCCGCTCTTCGTACTGATAGCCGCCCCCAACCCGATGGGTGTGACCCGCATCGGGGTCGTCGCCGGGCGTCGGGTCGGTAGGGCGGTCGCCCGCAACCGGGCCAAACGGCTGCTCCGGGAAGCGGCCCGTCATCTTCACCCTCATCTGGCAACGGGTTGGGACCTGGTCCTCATCGCCCGACCGCCCATCCTGACCGTCAAGGGGCCCCAGGTGGAGGCCGCGCTGGAGGAACTGGCCCGGAAGGCCGGACTCTGGCAGGAGGAATGAACGATGAAATACATATTGCTGGCCCTGATCCGACTGTGGCAGTGGACGTTCTCGCGCGTCCTGCCGCCGACCTGTCGCTTTTACCCCTCTTGCTCCCACTACGGCTACGAGGCCATCTCCCGCTACGGCGTCCTGCGCGGCGGCTGGCTGACGGTCAAACGGCTCTCCCGCTGCCACCCCTTCCACCCAGGCGGATACGACCCCGTCCCCGAACTTCAGTAAACCGGTAGACTGGTAACTGGTATACTGGTATTGGTAGATGGGTCATAAGGAGTGCCCCAGCGTGAATAGACGATTCCCTCTTACTACTTTCGCCCTGGTCCTCATGGCTGTCCTCCTCCTCGCCGGCTGTTCCGGCGGCGTCCAAGCCACCACCTGGACCACCCTGATTCTCCATGACGGGACCCTCTACGTGGCGGACCTGGAACAGGTGCGGGCGCTGGACGCGGAGACCGGTCAGGAGACCTGGGCCTTCCCCCCCACGCCGGACCTGCGCCAGTACGGCCCCTTTTACACGGTCACCCTGCTGAACGACGAACTGCTTCTGGTTACCTCCTACGAACGGACCGGGGGGGGCCTTTTCGCCCGCTCCCAGGGTGTGCTGCGCGCCCTTTCCCGTAACGGCGGTCGGCTGGCCTGGCCTCAACCCTTCACGGCGGGCGGGGAATTCATCGCCCCCGGCGCCGCCGGAGACGGCATCTTCGTCATCGGCAACAGCGACGGCAACGTCTACGGCCTGCGGATAGAGGACGGCTCCCTGGTCTGGCAATACCCCACCCAGGGTCGGGTCTGGGCGACGCCCCTGATCATCTCCGATACCGTCTACATCGCCTCCCTGGACCATCACCTCTATGCGCTGGACCTGGAGACCGGCGCGCTGCGCTGGCGGTTCGGGGCCGGCAGTGCGATGGCCGACCGCCCCCTCGTCCTGACGGATACCCTCTACATCGGTTCATTTGACCACAACCTCTATGCTCTCCGGCTGACCGACGGCACCGAAATCTGGCGCTTTACCGGCGCCAACTGGTTCTGGGGCACCCCCGCCGGCGACGGCACCCGTCTCTACGCCGCCGACGTGAACGGCAACGTCTACGCGCTGGACGCCGCCACCGGGCAGGAAATCTGGCGCAGCCGGGTGCAGGGGACGGTGCGGCTGGGGCCGGCGCTGAGCCCGGACGGGAAGCGGCTGCTCATCGCCAGCGAGAACGGCACCCTCTTCGGCCTGGATACCGCCGACGGCTTCGTCCTCTGGCAGCAGGCCGGGCAGGGACAACTGGGCTCCATGGCCATCGGCGGGGAGAAGGTCTACGTGACCCGCATCAACGCCCCTCAGCGCGTCCAGGCCTTCTACGTGGAGAACGGCCGCCCGGTCTGGTCGTATCCGGCGCAACAGCAGTAACGGAACACGGAGTACGGAATACGGAGTAGTGATGAAATGTGGGATTTCCTGATTCTGAACCCAATGGTGAATCTCCTGTTGCTATTCTACCGCCTCCTGGGCCACCAGACGGTGCTGGCCATCACGGCGCTCACGCTGGTGGTGCGGCTGGCCGTCCTGCCGCTGACGTTGAAGCAGCAGCAGTCCGCCCGCCGGATGCAGGAACTCCAGCCGGAACTGGCGAAACTCCAGAAACGGTACGCGAATGACAAGGAAACGTTAGCCCGGAAACAGATGGAACTCTACCGGCAAGCCGGTATCAATCCGATGGGAGGATGCCTGCCACTCCTGATCCAACTGCCCCTCCTCTACGGCCTCTGGCAGGCCATTATGCGCACCCTGGCAGCCAGCCCGATGGAACTGATCCGCCTCTCCCAGAACATCTACGCTTTCATCCCCGGCCTGACCTCCCTCATCCCGTTGCAGAGTCGGTTCCTGTGGATGGACCTGGGCCAGCCGGACCCATACTATATCCTTCCAGTCCTGGTGGTGGTCACGTCTTGGCTTTCCCAGAAAATCCTGACCCCGCCGTCCATCGACCCTCAATCGGCGGCGATAAACCAGCAGATGATGATTATGATGCCGCTGATGTTCGGGTTTTTCTCCATCTCCTTCGCCTCCGGACTCTCTATCTACTTCATCATCTCCAACCTGGTCACCCTCCTTCAATACTTCGTGACGCCGCGACCGAAGCCCGCCTCCGGGGGAGAGGCGGAGGGGCCGAAGGAGCCCGAGCGGCCCAAGGAGCGGGAGCGGCCACCTCAGGCCCCCCGGCGGAGAGGTAAAAGCAGATAGGGGGAAACATCCTCTGGGGTAACTACCCACCCCAATGGCCGGGATGCCCATTTCCGCCCGCCGCTGAAGCGGCGGGCTCAAGTACCAAAGCCCTGACGGGCTATCCGAAAGCCCCCGAAGGGGGCTTCGCATTCTGAGCCAGGGGCTTTTAGCCCCTGGCGTAGGTAGTTTCGCCAGAAGACGTATATCAGGCGATGCAGTATGCGGCATGGGTCGTTTCGGACCAGATTCAACCTGTGCCAGCCGTATAGGTCGCTCTGTGGTCTGTCGCCTGTGGTCTGTCGTCCGCAGTCAAACAAAGTGAGGGCATAAATGAGCGCAGAAAGCAAGATTTTCTTTGGCGAAACAGTAGAGGCCGCCATCGCGGCCGGGCTGACCGCGCTGAGGCTCCCGCGCGAGGCGGTGGAGATTGAGATTCTGGACGAAGGGAGTCGCGGCATCCTGGGCATCGGCGCCCGGATGGCGCGGGTCCGGCTCACGCCGCGAGTCGCCCCCGCGACGATCCCTGTGCCGGCCCCGCCCCCGGCCCCAACCCCGACGGCCTTCCCGGCCGCTCCGGAGTCACCTGCCGCCGAGGTGGCCCGCTCCACCCTGGCGGACCTCCTCCAGCATCTGGGCTACTCTGCCCAGATTCAGGTTCGCTCGGCGGAGCCGGCGACGGATGAGGAGATGGCGACGATCGTGCTGGACATCCAGACCGCTGGAGCGGATACGCTGATCGGCCCGCGAGGGGAGACGCTGGCCGCCCTTCAGCACATCCTGCGCCTGCTGGTCAATCGGAAAATGGGCCATATGGTCAATCTGGTGGTGGATGTCCAGGGCTATAAGGAGCGGCGGGCGCAGAACCTTCGCCGTCTGGCGGAGCGGATGGCCGGCCAGGCCGTTCGGAGCGGGCGCACCGTCTATCTGGAGCCGATGCCCCCCTACGAGCGCCGCATCATCCACCTGGCGCTCCGGGACCATCCCGACGTCACCACCCAGAGCATCGGCGAAGGCAACCGCCGCCGGGTCACCATCATCCCCCGGGTAGGCAAGGAGTAGTGGGGACCGTCTGGGATTACCTCGTCATCGGTCACGTGACGCAGGACCGGCTGCCGGACGGCTCGCTGACCCCCGGCGGCACGGCGGCCTACGCCGCCCGCACCGCCCGCGCCCTCGGCCTGCGTACCGCCGTCCTCACCAGCGCCGACGACGCCCTGGACCTGAACGCCGTCCTCCCCGACGTGGAAATCTACCGCCTCCCGGCGGCCACCAGCACCATCTTTGAAAACCGCTACACCGCAGACGGGCGAGTCCAGTTCCTCCACGCCCGCGCCGCCCCCCTCACTCCCGACACCATCCATAGCGCAAGATTGATCTTGCGCCTCTTGCGTCTCCGCGCGGGCATCCTCCACCTGGGCCCCGTGGCGCGGGAATGCGACCCCGCCCTGGCCGACCATATCCCTGCCGACTTCCTGGGCCTGACCCCTCAGGGCTGGATGCGCCGCTGGGATGGGGCCGGACGGGTCTTTCGCGGCCCCTGGGAGGAGGCGGAGGACTGGCTCCCGCGCGCCGGCGCTGTCGTCCTGAGCGAAGAGGACATCGGCGGCGATGAATCGCTGGCGGCCCGCTGGGCCGCGCAGACCCGCATCCTGGCCGTCACCCGGGGGGCGCGGGGGTGCTCCGTCTATGCCGACGGCCGGGTCTGGCACCTGCCGGCCTTCCCGGCCCGGGAGGTGGACCCCACCGGCGCGGGGGACGTCTTCGCGGCCGTCTTCTTTACCCGCCTCTGGCGAGGAGACGACCCGGTGCAGGCCGCCCGCCGGGCCAACTGCATCGCCGCCATCTCCGTCACCCGTCCCGGCCTCTCCGGCACCCCGACCCCGGCGGAAGTCGCCCGTTGCCTGGAAACCACCGCTCCCATTGGTCATTTGTTGGATTGTTAATTTTATGATCATCTACGCCTTCGCCAACCAGAAGGGCGGCGTGGGCAAGACCACGACCGCTGTCAACGTGGGGGCGTATCTAGCTGCCGCTGGCTATCGCGTCCTGCTGGTGGACATGGACCCGCAGGCAAACGCCACCAGCAGCCTGGGAGTGGCCCTGCCGCGTTCCGCGCGCTCGATCTACCACGCGCTGATGGACGACGCGCCCCTGGCCGAGGTGATCGTCCCGACCAAGCGCCCTCGTCTGATGGTGGCCCCTGCCGCGTCGGCGCTGGCCGGCGCTGAGGTGGAGATGGTGGAGATCGAAGGCCGAGAGCGATTGCTGGCTAGAGCGTTATCGCCTGTGAGGGCCTGCTTCGACTTCATCCTGATCGATAGCCCACCCAGCCTGGGGCTTCTGACGGTCAACGGGCTCGTCGCGGCACAAGACGGCGTGATCATCCCCGTGCAGTGCGAGTACCTGGCCCTAGAGGGGCTGGCCCGGCTCCTGGAGACCATCCAGTTGGTGCGTGAACGGCTCAATCCCCGG
>CALDFY010000031.1 GCA_937942115.1 uncultured Anaerolineae bacterium
TCCTGACGGGATATTGGGATGCGGTGGATTGTACTATTGTGCTTTTATTATGCCCCAAATTTACCAGAAGTCAAGTGCCTCGCATCGTCATTGCGAGTCTCCCATCGCGCGGGGCGCGTTCCGGCGGGTCAGAAACTGCAACGGCTCGGGTAGCGCAGGCCGCCAGGCCTGTCAGTGCAGGCGAACAGCCTGCGCTACGCCCTGTATGTTTCTGGTAGTCTCCCATCGCGCAGGGCGCATTCCAGCGAGTCAGAAACTGCAATGGCTTACGTAGCGCAGGCCGCCAGGCCTGTCAGTGCAGGCGAACAGCCTGCGCTACGCCCTGTATGTTTCTGGGTAGGGCGCACAGCGCCCGAGGGGCCGCGCCGAGGCTCGCCCGAGGCGCAATCTCCTCACTGACTGAGGGGAGATTGCTTCACCGCCTTCGGCGGTTCGCAATGACAGATAAGTTTCTGGGTATGGCGTGAAGCGCCTGAAGCAATCTCCCCAGTAAGAATCCCGTAAGGTCCCGGCCAGGCGGGTGTAAAGCGCTGAGGAAGAGAGGGTAAGAATGATTTGGGAGAATTGGAAGTGCCCAAGGCGTGTTTTTGCTTTATCATAATACTGAGACGGGCAAGTCAGACTGGGGAGCGAGGAGGTAGTCTATGGCTCCCAGAATGAGGGGAGTCGGCCCATGTTTTCCCTATCATCGCTTCCTGTTGCGAAAAGGAGGGTACGATGGGTGGGCCTGAAATGATCGGCGGTATAGTGCTCTTTATTGGGCTGATGGCTGTGCTGTTCTGTCTGGCCCTCGCTGCATCGGCCCGTCAGGGGCGCGGCGCTGTCGGCCTCTTTATCCTCGGGGCCTTCCTCTGCTGTATCCTGCTGGCTGCAGTTTCTGCTATCTTCCTCGGTTGAGAAAAGGAGGCCGGACGAGACTGGCTCTTTACCTCTTCGCACTTGTTCACGGCAGGGCTCTCTGCGTCGGCGTGGTCTGCGGGACATCCGGTGGGGCGCTCCGACTTACAGATGCCCCAGAGCCATGCCCTTGTTGACGTCCCGGCCAGGATGTGCTACAATCAGGGTCAGGAGGCAATATGCTGGCAAAACTGGTAAAAGCGACCAGCGATTTCCTTGCCCGGGCGCCGGGGCTTCTGGTGGTCATCGGTATAGGGTTGATCGGGCTGAATTTCATCCTCCAACTGCTCCCGGCCTGGCCGGTAATCGGCTGGATGGCCCGAACCCATCTCTGGCTCCACGTGGGCTTGCTGCTGAGCCTGTTTGGCCTGCTGGTTGTTCGCGTTTTGTAAAAAATCGTTCGTAGTGAGCCACGAAGCGGAGCGGGGTGGCGGTTTGTAGTGAGCCACGAAGCGGAGCGGAGTGGCGGTTTGTAGTGAGCCACGAAGCGAAGCGGAGTGGCGTTGACGGCACTTCACTTCGTTTCGTGCCTTACTACGAACGTTGTGCCGTTTGTAGTGAGCCACAAAACGGAGCGGAGTGGTGGTTTGTAGTGAGCCACGAAGCGAAGCGACGTGGCGTTGACGGCACTTCACTTCGTTTCGTGCCTTACTACGAACGGTCCGATCAGGAGCAGGATATGAAGCCGGTCTCCGAGATGACGTTTGAAGAAGCCTTCGCCGAATTGGAAGAGGTGGTCCGCAAACTGGAGGCGGGTGGGTTGACGCTGGAAGAGAGCCTGGCCCTCTATGAACGGGGGCAGTCTCTGGCGGCGTACTGTAACCAGCAACTGGACCAGGCCGAACTGAAGGTCAGCCAGTTAGCACCCAACGGTGCCCTTCTTCCGTTTGAGCCGGTATAAGCCGCCGGTCAATCCCTGCCCGATGAACCTCCTGTTTCTGACCGGGTAGCGCAGGCCGTCAGGCCTGTGGGTGCAGGCGGTCAATTCTTGCCCGATGAATCTCCTGTTTCTGACCGGGTAGCGCAGGCCGTCAGGCCTGTGGGTGCAGGCGGTCAATCCCTGCCCGATGAACCTCCTGTTTCTGACCGGGTAGCGCAGGCCGTCAGGCCTGTGGGTGCAGGCGGTCAATCCTTGCCCGATGAACCTCCTGTTTCTGACTGGGTAGCGCAGGCCGTCAGGCCTGTGGGTGCAGGCGGTCAATCCTTGCCCGATGAACCTCCTGTTTCTGACCTCTCAGGTGCCCTACCCGCCTCGCCAGGGTGGTGCTCTCCGGGCCTGGGGGATCATTTCCGCACTGGCCCGCCACCATCAGGTGACCCTCCTCTCGTTCCATCCGGACGCGGAGTTCTCTCCTCTGCCCACCCATTCGGAGGACATTTCTCTGGACGTCGTGCCGGAGCCCCCTCCCCGTCCCCTCACCCGCCGCTTGCGGGACCTCCTCCTCAGCCGTCAGCCCGACATGGCGCTCCGGCTGGAAAGTCCCCTTTTCCGCCGACGTCTGGCCGAACTTCTGGCCGCTCAACCCTTTGACGCCGTCCACATAGAGGGGATTGAGATGGCTCCGTTTCTGGACGTTCTGGAGGCGGCCCGTCCGCGCCCGCTCGTTATCTTTGACGATTTCAACTGCGAGTTTCTCCTCCAGAAACGGGCCTTCCTGACCGACCTGCGCCGTCCGGCCCGCTGGCACGGTGCCCTTTATTCGCTGGTTCAGTGGCGGCGCCTCCGGCGGTATGAGGCCGAAATCTGCCGCCGTGCCGACAGTGTCATCGCTGTTTCTGAGGCAGACGCGCGGGCACTGGGTACCCTGGTCCCGGGCCTGAGGCTGACGGTGGTTCCCAATGGGGTGGACGTCTCCACCTATGACCCGCAGATTCCCCCCGCTCCGGGGATGGCGGAGAATGCCCTGGTCTTCACTGGCAAAATGGACTTCCGCCCCAACGTGGACGCGGTGCTCTGGTTTGCCGACCGGGTCCTCCCTCGCATTCGGGAGCAGGTGCCGGACGTCCGGTTCTGGGTGGTGGGGCAGCGCCCTCATCGTCGGCTGGAGCCTCTGCGGGGGCATCCGGCCATCACACTGACCGGTTCCGTGGAGGATACCCGGCCCTACATTGCCGGGGCGACGGTCTACGTGGCCCCCCTGCGCATCGGCGGAGGCACGCGGCTGAAAATCCTGGAGGCGATGGCGATGGAGCGGGCGGTCGTCGCCACTCGCCTGGGGGCGGAGGGGTACGAAGTGCAGGACGGTCGGGAATTGCTCCTGGCGGACGATGTGGAGACGTTCGCAGCGGCGGTGGTCTCGCTGTTGCAAGACCCGGCCCGCCGGGCTGCCATTGGCCGGGCCGCCCGTCGCTTTGTGGAGAGTCACTACGACTGGTCGGTGTTGGCCCCACGCGTGGAAGCGCTGTACGCATCTCGGAGGTCACAATGAACGAGTTCCTCGCAGCCGCAAAGGATATGCGCGAGAAACTGGTCGCCTGGCGGCGAGACTTCCACCGTCATCCCGAATTGGGCTATGCCGAAGAGCGGACGGCGGGCATCGTCGCAGCCCATCTGGAACGGTTGGGCTATCGGGTGCGGACTGGTGTCGGTCGGACGGGAGTGGTAGGGGTCCTGGAAGGGGCCCGGCCCGGCCCGGTGGTAATGGTCCGCTTTGATATGGACGCGCTCCCCATCACCGAGGAAACGGGTGCGGAATACGCCTCCACGATTCCGGGGCGGATGCATGCCTGCGGCCACGACGGGCACGTGGCTATGGGTATGGGGTTGGCCGAGTTGCTGACCGCGTACCAGAACCGGATGGCCGGCACTGTCAAACTGATCTTTCAGCCCGCTGAGGAGGGGGGAAACGGGGCCGAGGCGATGATTCGGGACGGGGCGCTGGAGGACCCCCGCCCGGACGTCTTCCTGGCCGCGCACATCTGGACGGACCGGCCGGTGGGGTCGGTGGACATCACCTCCGGCCCGGTGATGGCAGCGGCAGAGCGATGGACCTGCGTGGTTCACGGGCAGGGCGGGCACGGCGCCCTTCCTCACCAGACGGTGGACCCCATTGTCGCGGCGGCCCATATGATCGCCGCCCTGCAGACGGTGGTCAGCCGCAACGTGAGCCCGCTGGAAACGGCGGTGGTGACGGTGGGGGCCATCCACGGCGGCGACGCCTTCAACGTCATTCCGGCCCAGGTGGAGATGACGGGGACCATCCGCACCTACGAGCCGTCGGCCCGGGAGGTGGTGCTCCGGCGGGTACGGGAGGTGATGGAGGGCGTCGCAGCGGCATGCGGCGCGCGGGCGGAACTGGAGATGACGCCGCTGACCCCAGCGGTCATCAACGACTACGCGGTGACGTCGGTGGTGCGGCGGGCGGCGGAGGCGGTTCTGGGCCCGGAGCGGGTCACCTCCGGAGAGCGGACGATGGGGAGCGAGGACGCGGCTTTCTTTATGCGCCAGGTGCCGGGGTGCTATTTCTTCGTCGGGGCGGCGAACCCGGCCCGGGGCCTGGGCGCGCCGCACCACAACCCCCGCTTTGACTTTGACGAGGAGGCCATGGAAATTGGCCTGGCTATTCTGGCCCAGACCCTGGCGTTTTACGTAGCGCAAGATTAATCTTGCGCTACAAGTCTCTCCAGTGCTTTCTGCAGCCGCTCCGGCCAGCCGCGCTCCATCGGGACGTAGATAGCCTGCCGGCCCACGTGGGCCATATCGCCCAGGCGGCGCTGCAGCCGCTCCCGCGCGGCGCTATCCAGCCCGGGCATCTGCAGGGTCAGATGGTCGTTCTC
>CALDFY010000032.1 GCA_937942115.1 uncultured Anaerolineae bacterium
CTGAAGCCAGCCTCTTTGGGCCTTCGGCCGGGTCCCTTCACTTCGTTCGCAACCAGGTCGGCCTTCGCCGATCTCCTGAGAAGGGCGTCAACGCAGGTTGACGCCCGGCGCAAAGCGTAGGGGCAACCCTCGCGGTTGCCCCCGGGGGAGGCCGATTTCCAATCGGCGCCCGAGGCGGCGGGAAGCGGAGAGCCGAAGCCAGCCTCAAGTTAACGCTTATGGGAGGGTTGGGGAGGGGTGAGAGCCTCCGTCGCCGAAGGCGAGCGGGAGAGGGGAGGGATAGGGAGGAGTGAGGGCAGCGGTTCAAACCATCCCAACCGCACAGGTGGATATTTTTCAGGCTGCAAAGGCGGCCAAAGGGTTATGCGGGAAAACCGGGGGCAAAAGGCCAAACAGGAGGGGGAAGAGCAACGCAACCTGGGGTGAGGGTACAGAGGGTTTTTATGGCGGCGGCAAAGCCGCCGCCATAAAAACCCTGAAATGGAGCCCTCTACGGCAGGACAACGCGGGCGCCGGGTGGCGGCGTGTGTTCCCGAATCCACCCCTCAAACCATTCCCGGTCCAGCACCTGGATCAGGAGCGCCGCCCGGTCGCTGCGCTGGTTGAGGATGTGGCGCAGTTCGGTGATTTTCTGGTAACACTCCTCAAACGCCTGCTCTATTTCCACCGAGGTGAGTTCCCCGGCCTTCCACTTCTCCATCCGCTGACACATCGGCTCCATCAACTGGCGCCAGCGGTATTCCCGGTAGTCCGCGACCAGCCGCTCTTCCCACCACTGAGAGGACGGGGTTTCTCGCGGGTCCATCTGACACCTCCCTGAATCCGAAGTGCCAGACACTTTAGAAAGTGCCTGGCACTTCCACTAAAGCACCAGCGCGTCGGCGATCAGGTCCACCGCGCCCTTGATCTCCACGCCCAGGCCGTAGCGTTCGCTCAGGTCGGCCAGTTGCGTCTTACAGTTCTCGCAGGTGGTCACCACCCAGCGGGCGCCGGTGCGCTGAATCTGCTCCACCTTGGGCCGCCCGGCCTTCATCCGGACCTCAAACATCTCCGGTTCGGCGATCATCCCGCCGCCTCCGCCGCAGCACCAGTTCAGTTCCCGGTTGGGGCTGAGTTCTCGGAAGTCGGTGGCGACGGCGCGAATCAACATGCGCGGCTCCTCAAAGATGCCCGCATTCCGGCCCAGATTGCAGGGGTCGTGGTAGGTCATCGGCACATCAAAAGCGCCTTCCCGGACCCGAATCCGTCCTTCCTGCAAGTATGAGGCGACCAGTTGCACCACGCTGACCCGCTGGATGCCCGCGATTTCGTCCCCGAACCAGTGGTCCCAGAAATTCAGCAGGGTCCGGGTGGCGTGGCCGCATTCCGCGTAGGCGATGACCTGCGCGCCCAGCCGCCGGGCTTCCTGGACGATCCAGTGGGCCGCCTGCTTCGCCTTCTCTATGTCGCCGACGAAGAAGGAGTGGTTGGTAGCGGTGAACATGCTCAGTGTCCAGGACTCTTTGGCGGCGTGGAAGATTTTGGCCAGCGGGATGATGGCGTGTTCGCCCACCACCGGCACGTAGAGGACACGCGCCGGTTCGTCCACCGGGATGCGCAGGTCGGGGACGCCCCACTCCTGACGGATCCGCCCCTCCAGTTCGCGGACCTGGTCTACGTAGAACTCCTTGAGGGCGTCTATGATCTCCCCTTTGCTGACTTCGGCGTTGCCGATTTCGGCGACCATCTCCATCCCCATCCCTTCCTGGCCCAGGGCGTAGCGGCCCATATTCACCAGCAGCGCGGTATCCAGGTCAAAGGGGCAGAAGACGGAGCACCGTCGGCAGCCGGTGCACTCCCAGAGGGCCTGCCGGAGTTCGGTCACCATCCGCTCGCTGGCCATCCCGGTCTCCCGGTACCACCCCAGGATGCCTTTCCGACTGCCGCCGTCGCTCTGGAGCAGTTTCTTGACCAGCATCATCCGGTAGGCCGGGATGTGGGCGGGATTGCCGGAGACCACGTAGAAGTGGCAGGCGTCTATACAGGCCCCGCAGCGGACGCAGATGTCCTGATAGTACTGGAGGGGGCGGGTGATGCGCTGACGAACGGTTTCCAGGAATTTCGCCAACATCGCATCCTCCTAACTCCGGGCGACCATCTTGGAGAGCACCGAGCCGATGATGTGGCTCAGTTTCCCGAAGGGGAAGTACACCATCAGAATCTGGACCAGGGCGAAGTGCCAGATGAACGCGGGCCCTGCGCTCTCCGGGACCGGCTGCCAGCGGAAGGAAGCCAGTCCGGCAAAGAAACGGTGCAGTTCCTCTACTTCCACCGCCCGCAGGAGGCGCATATGAAAGCCGGTCAGGGCGATGCCGATGAGCAGCCAGAGGACGAAGAAGTCCTCCGGGACGGAGAGCCATTTGACCGCGCCACTCCAGCGGCGGGCCAGCAGGTAAAAGAGGGGAATGGTGAAGAGGGTTCCGGCGACCGTCCCGGCGACGGCGGAGAAGGTGTGCTGCTGCTCCTTGCCCCAGTTCAGGAGTTTCCAGAGGAAGTAGAAGTCGGTGAAGGCCCGTACGTGCCCGACCAGGACGAAGAGAAGACCCAGGTGCATAATGAAGCCGCCGGCCCAGAGAAGCGGGTTCACCCGCAGGAGTCCCTTCAGGGTAAACATGTCCACCAGCGCGTCCAGCAGGCGGCCGAATCGGCCCTGGGGACGGGGAAAGAGGGAGAAGTGGGCCGGAGCCGGCCGCTTCCGTCCCCACCGGTAGACCCGGTACGCCAGCCCGCCGAAGAAGACGGCGACGGCGATGTAAGGAAAGATGTAGGTGAACAGAAAGGCCAGGGTTGCCATGGGCACCTCCTGTAGCGCAACTCCCTACGCCAGAGGCTAAAAGCCCCTGGCTCAGATGCAAAGCCCCTTCGGGGGCTTCCCGATAGCCCACCGCCCGATGGGCCTTGCCCCAAGGGCCGAGAGGGCTTCCTCGCCCCGTGGGGCTTTGGTACCTGAGCCCGCGGCTTTAGCAACTGGAAAAATGATTTGGGCAATCCACCGCGCCTCTCCCGCTCGCCTTCAGCGGCGGAGGCCCTCACCCCACACCTACCCTCCTCTCTCCCGCATGCGGGAGAGGGGAGGGAAAATGGTGGAGGTTTTGAGGGCGGCGGCTTCGCCGCCGCCCTCAAAACTTCCTCTTCCCCCTTCTACCCCCCCGCTTCGGGGAGGGGATGAAAGGGGCAGATGCCAACCCAGGCGATTGCCCAAATAATTTGTTCAACTGCGCCAGCGCCACGCAAAATGAATTTGGCGCTA
>CALDFY010000033.1 GCA_937942115.1 uncultured Anaerolineae bacterium
ATGCCCTACGACATCCTTGCTACCAGCAAAACCCCGGCCCTCATCATCTACCTGCTGGACGTCAGCGGCTCTATGAGCGAAAAACTGGGCAACAGGCGTCGCATAGATGTGGTGATGGAGGCCCTGGGCACGATGCTCCGCCGGATGGTCCACCGCTCTACCAAAGGCACCCGCGTCTCCCCCCGCTACCGCATCGCCATGTACGCCTACAGCGACCACGTCTACGACCTCCTGGGCGGCATCAAGACCATAGACCAGGTCGCCCAGTTGGGCGTGCCCGAACTTTCCACCATGCGCTCCACCGACACCGCCCGCGCCTTCGCCCAGGCAGAGAAACTCCTCCAGCAGGAACTCCCCAACCTGGCCCACTGCCCCGCACCCCTCGTCTGCCATATGACCGACGGCGAATACACCGGCGCCGACCCCGAACCGGTCGTCCGCCGCATCATGGCCCTGCGCGTCCCCGACGGCAACGTCCTGGTGGAGAATATCTTCATCTCCGACAACATCCTCAAGGAGCCCATCACCGACCCCAAACGGTGGGGTGGGGTGCGGCCCGGCACCAAACTCCAGACCGACTACGCCCGCAAACTGCGCGCCATCTCCTCCCCCCTGCCCGCCAGTTACCAGGCGATGATGCGGGAGGACGGCTACGAACTGGCCGACGACGCCGTGATGATGATCCCCGGCATGACCCCCGAACTGGTCCAGATGGGCTTCGTGATGTCCATGTCCACGCCTATCTCATCGGAGGCAACCTTCTATGACCGCTGAGACTGTCCGCATAGACCAGGCCCGGGAGACACCCGTCACGGCCCGGCAGCGGGCCTGCTTCGGCTACCGCTACGCCTACGCCCGCTCCGCCGATAGCCGCGCCAGCGACGACCCCGGCCAGGACTACCTCGTCCTGCGGGAGGATGGCGTCCGCCTGGCCTTCGCCCTCTGCGACGGCGTCGGCCAATCCTTCTACGGCGACCTGGCCGCCCGCCTCCTGGGCGACGCGCTGGTGGACTACCTCTGGGAAAAGCACCCTGCAAACCCTGAGGTCTTCCGGGAGGGCCTGGCCGCCTTCCTGGACGGACTGGTGGAGATGGCCTCGGCGCAGGTGGCGGCCCACCCCCTCCCGGAGGACCTGCCGCCGATGGTGCGCCAGGTCCTGGAGGAGAAGCGGGCCCTGGGCAGCGAGAGCACCTTCATCGCCGGCCTGCTGGATACCGAAGCCGGCCTCCTCCATCTGGCCTGGATGGGCGATTCCCGCCTCCGGCTGTGGGGCGCCGCCGGAGAGTTCACTGCCCGCCTGGGCGACGCCTTCCACACCCAGGAGCGCTGGTCTTCCCGGCGGGGCCGTGTCGGTGAACTGCATACCTTCTCCCTCCCGCTGGCCGAACTGCGCTACCTGATCGCCTACTCCGACGGCCTGGCGCGGCTGGATCGGGGCATGACCCGCCACCTCCGGGACAACTCCATCCAGGCCGTTATTGAGGATGCCCTGCTCCGCCCGGAGAGCGATGACGTCGCCTTTCTGGAGGTCTGGCTGGGCGACCGGCGCCCCTCCGAGCGTCCGCCGTTGAAACCTCCATCGGAAATCCGGGTGGACGTTCAGGGTGGATGGGTCCGGCTGTGGTGGCAGCCGGTGGCCGGCGTCGCCTTCTACGAGGTCCGCCTGGACGACGGGCAATCCTTCACCGTCTACTCGCCCCGGCATGCGCTGGAACTTCCGGCGGAGGCGCTGGAACCCGCTGCGCGAGCCGTACGGGTGCGGGGATGGGACGAGGAGCCGGGGGAGTGGAGCCGGGAGGTAGTGCTGCCGGAAGCGGTCCTCCCCCGCCCCGCGCCGGAGGCCGCTGCCCCGCCGCCCCCTCCGCCGGAGGCGGCTGCGGCGTTCGTGCCGGCGCCTGCGCCGGTCCCCGCTCCCCCTCCCCCGACCGCCAGGCGCATTTCACCGGCCATTTCACCTTTCCGTGCCCGTCCCGGCCCGCCGCGCCCGCGCCCTGCCGTGCCGCCTCGCTCCTCCTGGGCCGTCCCTCTGCTGGCCGGTCTGGGAGGGATTCTCATCGGCGGCTCTCTTCTGGCCCTGCTGATTCTCTGGCCTTCATCGCCGATCCGTGGACTCCTCTTCCCTTCCCCCACTCCGACGGCGACCGCCACCGCCACGCCCACGCCGACACCGACCGCCACGTTCACCCCCACGCCGACGCCCCCGCCGACCGCCACGGCCATCCCTACGCCGACCCTCACTCCTCCACCGACGACGCCGACGCCAACCATCCCGGCTGCTCTCGTCTCCCCGACAGAAACTCCCACTCCCGGCGTTCCATTGGCCAGCACACCGGAGGAGGCCACCTCCTCGCCCATGACTTCTCCGACTCCCCCGTAGGAGGCGTCAAATGAAAAGGGTAAGAAATTCCGTTTTGACTTTTTTAACCCTTCTCTCCCTGACCCTTGTGGTCGGCGGGCTCACCGTCGCCCAGGGGCCGGGCCCCAAAGGCGAGACCTTCATCCCGGCCACCCCCACGCCGGCGGTCCGTGCTCTGGGCCAGGACCCGGATTTCCGGCAGATGGCGGAGCAAGTTCTC
>CALDFY010000034.1 GCA_937942115.1 uncultured Anaerolineae bacterium
GGGCGGCTTCGCCGCCCGCCCAAAAATCCCCTTTCTTCACCCCCCCCTTTCCCCAGAGCGGAGCGATGGGGAGAGGGGGGCAAGGGGGGTGAAGGGCAAAGAAGCCCGCCGCCCGCCCAGAACAAGAGGGGCGCGAAAAAAACCTACACTTGTGAGCCCCTTTATCTCCCCTCCCCCATCGCTGCGCGTGGGGAGGGGGAAAGGGGAAGGGTTTTGCGGCGGCCGAAGGCCGCTGCAAAACCCCGCCCTCACCCCCGGCCCCTCTCCCAAACGAAGGTTTGGGAGAGGGGAGGGGCCGGGGGAGGGGTGAGGCAAGCGCGCCGAAAAAGTTAGGGCCACTGGGCTTTTAGCCCCTGGCGTAGGTAGTTACACCCAGCACATCGGTTCAGGGCCGGGCAAACCGTCGCGGGCTGTACATCAGGATAATAGCCACCGCAACGGCCGTCGTCACGCCGACCACGAAGAGGTAAGAGGTCACAAAGACGCCCAGTTCCGCCAGAGCGAACGCTACCGTGTTGGACATAGCGTGGAAGACGCTCACGAAGAACAGGCTGCGGCCGGTGTTCCGATACAGCCAGGTGTAGATGACTGTCAGGGAGAGGCTGAAGAGGACCTCCCCGTACCACGGCAGGTCGGACATCGGCGACGAGGGGTCCAGCATCAAGGGGAGATGCCATACACTCCACAGGAGCCCCATGATGAAGACGATAGCCAGGTCCGTGTACTTCTCCTGCAGGCGCGGCAGCGCGAATCCCCGCCAGCCGATTTCCTCCCAGACGTTGGAGAGCAGCATAGTAATGAAGACGGGCAACAGGCTCCACCACGGGAACCCCCCGATGTTTGGGAACGGCTGCCCGAAGAGGGCCCCGATGCCCAGAGCGACGCCCGCCACGACGAACCAGAAGACGAAGGCCAACCCGTACCAGCCGGGAGCGGCCCGCAGGCGGAAGAGGGGGCCGAAGAGGTTGCGGATACCGTCCTTTTCCCGGAGGGCCAGGGTGACCACTACCGCCGCCAGGGTTGGCCCGGCGCCGCCCAGAAGGCCAAAGAGCGGGTGGCTGAAGGGGAACAGGCCGCGCGCATACAGTGCCTGCGGGCCCCACCCCAGCCAGGAAAAGAGAAAGGCCAGGATGTAGAACGCAACGACGGGGTGGCGCCGGATTCCATTGATACCTCATACCTCACCCCTTACCCGGCCCCCCTGACAAGTGTAGGTTTTTCGCCGAAGGAGGATTTGCCCTCACCCCTACCCCCAATCCCCCTTCCCCTCTCCCACCTGGGGGAGAGGGGAAGGGGGCTGGGAGGGGTTTTGGGGGCGGCGGCAGACAGCCGCCGCCCCAAAAACCCTTCCGGCCCGAAGGGCCGGGGAGGGGTGAGGACCCCCGGCCGAAGGCCAGTGGGAGAGGTGAGATCAAGGGGGGTGAGGGCAAAAAAAGCCCGCCGCCCCCTCAAAAGGAGAGGGGCGCAAAAAATCTGCACTTGTGAGCTCCCCTCTCCTGACCGAAGGTCGGAAGAGGGGCCGGGGGTGAGGTAAAGGGCCGGGGGGGGTGAGGAACAGGCCCGGCGGCCTGCATCACACCTCCACCTCCTCCGCCCGCATGGCGAAAATGGCCCCCATCATCTCCGAGACCAGTTGCCGGTCGGTGAAGTGGCGGAGGGAGATGGCTTTGGACGGGCAGGTCCCGGTGCAGGTACCGCACCCCTTGCAGAGGGCCTCAATGACGTGCGCCACCCGCTTATCGGGCAGGTACTCTATGGCCGTGTACGGGCAGGTCTGGATGCACTGGGTGCAGCCGGTGCACATCAGTTCGTCCACCACGGCCACCGAGGGCTGAATCTCCACCTCCCCCTGTCCGATGAGGGACATGACCCGCGCGGCCGCCGCCGACGCCTGGGCCACCGAATCGGGAATGTCCCGGGGGCCCTGGCAGCACCCGGCGATAAAGACGCCGTCGGTCATCGTCGCCACCGGGTCCAGTTTGGGGTGTTTCTCCCGGAACCAGCCGTCGGCGTCGGTGCTGATGCCGAAGATGCGGGCCACCTCCTGACTGTCGTGCCGGGGCTCCAGTCCCACCGAAAGGACCACCATGTCCACCGCCATGCGCCGCTGCTGGCCGATGAGGGTGTCCTCGTACTGGACGACCAGTCGTCCCTCCTCTTCGGGGCTCCGGACGGCGTCGGTTACCTGGGCCACCTTGCCCCGGACGAAGCGGATGCCCTCGTCCAGCATGCGGTGATAGAACTCCTCGTACATCTTGCCCGGCGCGCGGATGTCAATGTAGAAGTTGTAGACCTCGGCGCCCGTCTTGTGGCGGATGAGGTGGGCCAGTTTCAGGCTGTACATGCAGCAGACGCGGGAGCAGTACTCGCGGTAGTTCCGGTCGCGGCTCCCGACGCAGTGGATAATGGCGACCCGCCGGGGGACCGTCTCGCCGTCCCGCAGGACGATGCGCCCACCGGTGGGGCCGGCGGCGCTGCACATCCGCTCCATTTCCATCGCGGTGAAGACGTTCGGGAAGCGCCCGTAGCCAAACTGGGGGATGCGCCGGGCGTCAAAGGGGTCGTAGCCCGTCGCCAGGATGATGTTGCCCACCTGAATTTCCAGGATGGTATCCTGCTGGTTGTAGTCAATCGCGGCGGTGGGGCAGACCTTCTCGCAGAGGCGGCAGCGCCCTTTGGTGAACCAGAGGCAGTTATCCCGGTCAATGACGGGGACGGAAGGGACCGCCTGCGCGAAGGGCCGGTAGATGGCCTTCCGGTAGCCCAGCCCGGCCTCGTAGACCGTATCCACCACCTTGGTGGGGCACTTTTCCTGGCAGGTGCCGCATCCGGTGCACTTCTCTTCGTCCACCGACCGGGCCCGCTTGCGGATGCGGACGGTGAAGTTGCCGATGTAGCCGGAGACTGCTTCCACCTCGCTGTAGGTCAGGAGAGTGATGTTGGGATGCCGACCGGCATCCGTCATCTTGGGTCCGAGAATTCAGGTACTGCAGTCCAGCGTGGGGAAGGTCTCGTCCAGTTGGGCCATGCGCCCGCCGATGGAGGGCTCCCGTTCCACCAGGTAGACAGGGTATCCGGCGTTGGCCAGTTCCAGCGAAGCCTGAATGCCGGCGATACCGCCGCCAACGACGAGGGTAGCGGGGTTGATGCGGACCCGGGAGGCGAAGAGGGGCTGATGGTAGCGCACCCGCATGACGGCGGCCTCCACCAGGGCTTTAGCCTTCTCGGTGGCGACGGCGGGGTCGTCGTGGACCCAGGAGCACTGCTCCCGGATGTTGGCCATCTCAAAGTAGTACGGGTTGAGGCCGGCCTCGGCGACGGCCCGCTGGAAGGTGGGCTCGTGCATCCGGGGGGTGCAGGAAGCCACCACCACCCGGTCCAGGCCCAGTTCCCGGATGTCTTTCTGGATCAGTTCCTGGCCCAGGGTGGAGCACATAAAGCGGTAGTCGCGGGCGATGGCGACCTCAGGCAGAGAGGCGGCCCAGCGGGCCACCTCCGCCACGTCCACCGTCCCGGCGATGTTGGACCCACAGTGGCAGATGTAGACGCCGATTTTCATAGTTCCCTCCTTCGGTGGTACGGCACTTCGCTGCGCTTCGTGCCTGACGACGAACGTTTGTAGTCAGCGACGCAGCGGCGAAGTCGCGTTGGACGGCACTCTGCTGCGCTTCGTGCCTGACGACGAACATTTGTAGTCAGCGACGTAGCGAAGCGTCGCGTTGGACGGCACTCTGCTACGCTTCGTGCCTGACGACGAACATTTGTAGTCAGCGACGCAGCGAAGCGGAGTCGCGTTGGACGGCACTCCGCTGCGCTTCGTGCCTGACGACGAACGTTTGTAGTCAGCGACGCAGCGAAGCGGAGTCGCGTTGGACGGCACTCCGCTACGCTTCGTGCCTGACGACGAACGGTTCCGGCATCGGGAGGCCGACCCGCTCCCGGCGCGGCCGGCGCTCCGCCGTCTCTTCCTCCGGCGGGGGGTTGCGGAACTTCTCCAGCACCTGCTCCGCCGAGACAATCTCTTGCCCAAAGCCCAACCGCTCCGGTGCAATCCCGAAAGCCAGCCCCATCATCTGGGTGAAGTAGAGGATGGGGATGTGGAAACTGCTGCCGAAGTGCGCGTTGACCTGGCCCTGATAGGCATCCAGATTCAGTTGGCACATCGGGCAGGCCACCACCAGCGCGTCCACATCCAGCCGGGCCGCGTTGGAGAGGAGGTAGTAGATCATCCGGTAGGCGGTGTCGGCGTCCAGTTGGGTCATGTGGCCGCCGCAGCAATTGGCCCGCAGGGTGTAGTCCACCACCGTCGCGCCCAGGGCCTGCAGCAACCGCTCCATGCGGGTGGGGTACTCGGGGTTGTCGTGGCCGGCGGGGCGGACGGTGACGCAGCCGTAGTAGGCGGCCAGGCGCAGGCCCCGCAGGGGCTTCTGGACGTGGGCGGCAATCTCTTCGGGGGTGAAGTCCTCCGTGATGACCTCCAGCGCGTGGCGGGAGTGGACCCGTCCCGGATCATAGTGGAGTTGGCCTGCCGCCAGCGCCTCGTTGACCGCCCGGGCCAGTTCGGGGTAGAGGGCCATATTTTTGTCCGTCTTGTACATGTTGTAGTAGCAGGCGGAGCAGGGGGCCACCACCTGGTCCAGGTCGGCAGGAACCAGCGCCAGGTTTCGGGCGACCAGCGCGTAGGCGGGGAGAAGGTCCAGGGAGAAGTACTCGGTGGCGCCGCAGCAGTTCCAGTCGGGAATCTCCACCAGTTCTATGCCCAGCACCTCCGCCACGGCCCGGAAGGACTCATCGTAGGCGGCGGCGTTGCGTTCCAGGGAACAGCCGGGGTAGTAGGCGTAGCGTCTCACCATTCACCTCCCAGTTCTTTGGCCCGGCGGAGGATGGCCCGCAGTTGGCGGATGCCCTGAATCCGTGTCGGGGTAAAGGACATCCGTCCCCGGGTCACCATGCTCAGCATCAGGGGGGACATGCGGATGCTCTGGATGGGGTGGTGGCGGAGGTAGTGCCCGGTCGCCAGGCCCAGTTCAAAACTGCGCCCGTAGGTCTCCACCTGCCCGACGAAGGTCTCGGAGAAGCCGGTGATGGAAGCGGTGTAGTAGCCGGCCCGAACGGCCAGTTGCTTCAGGCGATACATAATGTCGGTGATGGGAATCTCCTGCGGGCAGCGGATGGTGCAGTAGTAGCAGGAGACGCAGAACCAGAAGGTGTTGCTCTTGAGGACTTCCTCCCGCATTCCGGCCAGAATCATGGCGAAGATTTCGCGGGGGGTATGGTCCATGGCCTCTCCGGAGGGACAGGAGCCGCCGCAGGTCCCGCACTGGATGCAGGCCTTGAGCCGCTCCCCGCCAGGGATGGCCATAACCTCTTCCAAGAAGGGGTTGGTGGTGGTTTCTTCGGGCATCATGCCTCCTGCAGAGTTTTCAGCATCGGCACCAGTTTATACTTGCGATAGTGTTTCTCCAGCAGAGACCGGAGATAGGCATCCCATTCCTCCTTCCGACCCGCCGCCAGCAGGATGTCCCGTATGGCAACATTTCTGAAGGACAGGCCGGGATGGTTCATCATTGGTGACACTTTTGCTGGCGGACGTTCTGCCCTCACCCCACCCCCTGCCCCCCTCCCCTCGCCCGCTCGCCTTCGGCGGCAGAGACCTCACCCCTCCCCCGACCCCTCCCCCAACCCCCTTCGGGGAGCGGGGGATGCCCATTCCGGCCCTCACCCCACCCCCTGCCCCCCATAGGCGTTAGCTTAAGGCTGGCTTCGGCTCTCCGCTTCCCGCCGCCTCGGGCGCCGATTGGAAATCGGCCTCCCCTGGGGGCAACCGCAAGGGTTGCCCCTACGCTTCGCGCCGGGCGTCAACCTGCGTTGACGCCCTTCTCAGGGGGTCGGCGAAGGCCGACCTGGTTGCGAACGAAGTGAAGGGACCCGGCCAAAGGCCCAAAGAGGCTGGCTTCAGTCAGCGCCCGAGACGGCGACCCAACTGGCGCAACCTCTTAAGTTAACGCATATGCCCCTTACCCCTCCCCTCTCCCGCTCGCCTTTCGGCGGCAGAGGCCTCACCCCTCCTCCGGCCCCCATAGGCGTTAACTTAAGGCTGGCTTCGGCTCTCCGCTTCCCGCCGCCCGGGGCGCCGATTGGAAATCGGCCTCCCCTGGGGGCAACCGCAAGGGTTGCCCCTACGCTTCGCGTCGGGCGTCAACCTGCGTTGACGCCCTTCTCAGGAGGTCGGCGAAGGCCGACCTTGTTGCGAACGAAGTGAAGCAATCCGGCCGAAGGCCCAAAGAGGCTGGCTTCAGTCAGCGCCCGAGGCGGCGACCCAACTGGCGCAGCCCCTTAAGTTAACGCATATGGGCCTCCCCCCTCCCCAGACCCCTCCCCTCTCCCGAACGAAG
>CALDFY010000035.1 GCA_937942115.1 uncultured Anaerolineae bacterium
GCCTGCATCTACAGGCCTGGCGGCCTGCGCTACAGGAGAAATTGCACAAGTCCCTCTGATCTGAGGGGGCCTGCCGCTCTATCGGGCGGAATGCTCCTCCACCTTTTCGGCCTCCCGCAGGTACTTCTCCGGGTCCTTCTCAAAGGCCACCTTGCAGCCGGGGGCGCAGAAATAGTACGTCTGCCCCTGGTAGACCGTCTTCGCCGGGGCGGTCTCGGGGTCCACTTCCATTTTGCAGACGGGGTCTATCGCCATCGCGAACCTCCTTCAGGCAGTGCCCGGTTTGATTGATCACCATCTATTTTATCACCGCTGGCGGGAAAAGGCAAGGGCCAATCGGCGCGCCGGCTCCTGCGCCGGATGGCGCGTATGGATTGACGGAACTTGACACGCTTAAGGGCTAAGGTATAATGAAACCCGCTATCGTCCTCAACAAGTTGAGAAGACGCCAGCCTCTATGCACATCATCACCCGCAAACGGCTGAACGAATTTGCAGAGAAACACCCCGATACCAAGCCGGCGCTCCAACGGTGGTACAGATTGATGAGGGCGGGACAGTTTCGGTCCTTTGCAGAGTTGCGGGCCGCTTTTCCCGGTGCAGACCAGGTAGGCAACCTGACCGTTTTCAACATCGGTGGTGGCAAGGCACGCTTGATCGCGGCGATCCACTACAATCGGCAAAAGGTCTATATCCGCGCAGTGCTGACCCACGAAGAGTACAATAAGGGCAAATGGAGAGAATGAGCATGGTGACAGAAGTTCAAACGGTTGAAACGGCCTGGCCGGCACTCTCGTCGCTGGTCTTTGTCCCGCACACTGAATCGGAGTACCAGCGCCTGGTCCGGCTACTGGACGCTTTGATTGATCTCGTAGGCGAGGACGAGGACCACCCGCTGGCCTCTTTAATGGAAGTTGTCGGCGTGCTGATTGAGAAATACGAGGACGAGCGGGTTCCTGAAATTACCGCCATATAGCCTCCGCCTGGCAGTAAACTGCCGGGTTTATCAACGGCTGGCCACTGTCCCCAGGATGGAGCCACCTCCGCGCGGCCAACCCCTTACACCCCCCCAGGTGACGGGTCGGTATATCGGCCCCTGCGCCGGATGGCGCGTCCTCAGTGCCCCAGATGCCGGAGCACAGCCCCACGCGGCACCCGCTCCAGACGGTATCCCCCAAATCGCCCCAGCCATTCCCGCACCCGGTCCCGCAGAGCCCGCATGCGCGGGTTTCGGGCCTTCCAGTCGCCGGTCACCTGGGCGATGACCAGGGCGGAGTCGCCCCCGATTTCCAGCGCGAACTCCGTCGGGTCCCGCCCGTCCCTCCGCAGGCGGCCTGCCAGGTCCTCCAGCGCCGCCAGCAGGGTGTGGTACTCCGCCTCGTTATTGGTCATCCGGCGCCCGAAGTCCAGGCGGACCGTCTCCTCCCGCCCGTCCGGAAACCGGATGTGATAACTCCCGTAGCCCGGCCCGGGGTTGCCCTGACTCCCGCCGTCAAAGAGGATGCGGATGACGGGCCGTCCCTCAGGAGACATCGGAGTAGGTCCAGAAGCGGTTGACGAAGAAGTTCCAGAAGAGGACGACGCCGGTGGCGACCGCCTTCGCCAGGTTGTAGCCCAGTTTGTAGAGCAGTTCTGGGGACAGGTGGAGGGCCAGGGAGCGGGTGACCGTCCCCACCAGCGAGACGCAGGGGTAGCGCAGGAGGACCAGGATGCCCGTGTTGATGCCCCACCCGGCGATGTTGACGACGAAGAACTGGAGCAGTTGGGTGCGGACCGGCTTGGAACGGGAATCCGGGTACGTCCAGTAGCGGTTCCAGGTGAAGTTGCTCAGGACGGCGGCGGTGAAGGAGCAGGTGTTGGCCAGGACAATGGGGAGCCCGACCACCACGTGGAGGAGGTAGAGGGTGCCGAAATCCACCACCGCGCCGATGGTGCCGACGACGGAGAACTTCAGGAAGCGGACCACCTCCTTCCGGTTTGTCCGGAGGAAGAGGCGGGTTCGGTTGACGATGGCAGCGGGCGGCATACTCACTTCAGATACTTCCCCACAATCGGAGCCAGGTCCCGCTTGAGGCTTTCGGGGACCAGGTCGGGCTGGGTGATGAGCGCGGTGGCGAGGGTGGAGCCGCAATCGCAGGTGCGCTCAGCGGCGGCCAGACGCGGGACCAGGAGGCGGATGGCCTGCTGGGCCAGTTGGGCGTTGGCGGCCAGCGTCGCCAGCAACATCTCCACGTTCACCGGCTCCTCCGTCTCGTGCCAGACGTCGTAGTCGGTGATGTGGGCCATGACCGCGTAGCACATCTCGGCCTCGCGGGCCAGGAAGACCTCCGGGCTGGTGGTCATCCCGATGATGTCCATGCCCCAGGCCCGGTAGGTGAAACTCTCCCCTTTGGTGGAGAACCGGGGCCCCTCAATGGTGATGAACCGTCCGCCCCGATGGACCTTGCCACCGGCGGCCTCTACCGCGTCGGCCAGGAGGGCCGAGAGGCGCGGGCAGAACGGGTCGGCGACGCCGATGTGGGCCACCAGTCCGTTGCCGAAGAAGGTGTACGCCCGCTTTTTGGTGAAGTCAAACACCTGATCGGGGATGACGATTTCGCCCGGGTGGAGATGCTCCCGGAGGGAGCCGCAGGCAGAGATGGAGATGACCTGCTCCACCCCCAGCGTCTTGAGGGCATAGATGTTGGCACGGTAGTTGACCTCAGTGGGCGTGATGCGGTGGCCCCGCCCGTGGCGGGCCAGAAACGCCACCCGCACCCCCTCTATGCTCCCGATGACGATGACGTCCGACGGGTCGCCAAAGGGGGTGGGGATGCGGCGCTCCTCCACATCGCTCAGCCCTTCCATCTGGTAGAGGCCGGAGCCGCCGATGACGCCGATGCGAACGGGTGTATCCGCCATAGTCCTCGCTCCTCACTGTCGTTTTGAATTGTCGTTTTGAATTTGGCGATATTTTACCCGATAAAACCCGCTCCGTCAAGAAAAGAGGGGGTCAAAGGCGGCGGTGTCGCCCCTGACCCCCCTCTTTCCTCTCAGCGATTTCCCTACGGGAGATACGCGCGGGGATTCTGGGGTACGCCCAGATAGCGAATCTCAAAGTGGAGATGCGGGCCGGTGGACCAGCCGGTGTTGCCCGTGGCGCCGATCACCTGGCCCCGCTCCACCTTCTGCCCGGCCATTACGTAGAAGTTGCTCAGGTGGGCGTAGTAGGTGGCAAAACCGTTGGCGTGGTCAATGACGATCAGGTAGCCGTAGCCGACGTCGGTCCATCCGGCGAAACTGACGAAACCGCCGTCGGCCGCGTGGACCGCCGTGCCCACCGGGACGCCGATGTCTATGGCCCGGTGACCGTACCAGTATCCCTGGGTGATATACCCCAGCGTCGGCCACTGGAATAGTCCCGTCCCCCGGGCCCCCTCGGGGATGGGCCCGGTGTAACTGGTCACCACCTTCGGCACCCAGGGCTTCTCGCCACCGGGGACGATCAGTTTCATCCCCGGTTCAATGGCGAAATCGGGCGGCTGGAGAGCGTTGTACGGGCAGGAAGTGATCGCCTCCACCTCCACCTTGTACTTTTTGGCGATGGACTCCAACGTCTCGCCCTCTTTAACGGTGTGGTAGACCCCGTCTACCGGGAGGATGACCAGTTCCTGCCCGATCCGCAAGAGGTCCGGGGCGTCCTCTACGGCAGGGTTGGCCCACATAATGGTGGTGGGTTCCAGGTCAAACTGGGCCGCGATGGCCTGGACGGTATCCCCTAACTGGACGGTGTAGGTAATGATGCCCAGGCGGGGACGTTTGGGGATTTCAGTGTGGGGGTCGGCCCGGAGCGCAATGGGAGCCCAGGGGTTGGGTTTGACGGCATGACCGTTGCGGGCGGTGATCTCGGCCAGCGCCGCCTGGGCGTTCTGGACGGTATTTGGGGAGGCGAAGAGGTCAGCGGCAGAGGTGAGCGAGCGGGCCGCCCAGACGGGGATGCGGATGGTGCTCAGCAGGAGGGCCAGACATGCGGCGAGGACCAGCGCGATGTGCGCCGAGGTGCGGCTCAGCAACGGCCAGAAGGCCCGCCGGTCAGTGCTCCACTGCCACCAGGAGACGGCCAGACGGGCCAGTTGGCGAGGTAGCACCTCATCCCGCCAGTGAATGACGGAATCCACCCCGCCCCTTTTCTGCAATTTCGGGGGAACATCCCCTTCAGGAACGTCCCTTTCGGCTTTCCCAAGCGTTTCCAAAGTCGGCTCCGTTTTCAGCGTTCCGCAGGGAACGGAAAACCGAGTAGATTCTAACACGACTTTGCAAAAAGCGCAACTTTACTCGGTAGCACTGCATTGAATCGTGGTGAGGCGTAGGGCGGGCTTTCAGCCCGCCATATTTGGGGACAGCCTGGAGAGGCTGTCCTCCATCTGGTGGTTCTTGCACCCGTTAGAGCGCGGCCATGATTTCCTGCAGACCTACCCTCTCTGGCAACTCATTATACGGGGGTGAGGCCCACCGTCCCAACTTATGTCTGAGCCTCAGGGAACCCGGCTTGCCTCCTGCTCCGACTATGTTATAATCGGCGGCGTGTACTCCATTGAAATTCTTGTAACCAGGAGAGAGGTTTGATAATGAGAGTTCTGCGGATCGGATGGATGATTCTGGCCGTAGTTCTCCTGCTGGGCCTCCAAAGTCCGGCCCACAGCCAGGAAGGGCCCAACCTGCTGCGAAATGGAGACTTTGAGGAAGGGGATCCAAACCAGGCCTGGCCTTACCAGGATGGCATCCCAGAAGTCCAGGTCGCCCCGGGATGGCG
>CALDFY010000036.1 GCA_937942115.1 uncultured Anaerolineae bacterium
CTGACTGAAAGTCAGCCTCCCTGGGCCTCCGGCCAGAGGACGGCCTGCGCCGTCCTTTCAGGGAAGCATCAACGAAGGTTGACGCCTGGCGCAAAGCGTAGGGGCAACCCTCGCGGTTGCCCCCAGGGGAGGCCGATTTCCCATCGGCGCCCGAAGCGGCGGGAAGCGGAGAGCCGAAGCCAGCCTCAAGTTAACGCCTATGCCCTTCCCCCCTCCCCCAAGCGCCGCGATGGGGGAGGGGGGATCAAGGGGGGTGGGGGCAAATGTTCGCCCCATTGGGCGAAAAGCCCCTGGCTCCGATGCGAAGCCCCTTTCAGGGGCTTCCGGATAGCCCGTCAGGGCTTTGGTATCTGAGCCTGCCGCTTCAGCGGCGGACAGAAGTGGGCATCCCAGCCATCAGGGTAGGTAGTTACTAAACAGTGTCATCGCGCTTTCATAGATCACCCCTAAATCTCGCCGAATCCGCTCACGGAGATAGAGAGTTCCTTTCCAAAGCCACCATATCCTCCCCCTCCCAAAACATCACCGACGGCTACTCCTCCCCTATTCCCTCATACACAATCAACCCAAGCCCGTCCGGGCCGACGTGGGACGCCAGTACCGGGCCGTAGACCAGAATGGGAAACGGCGCGACTTTCGGGAACAGCATCCCCAGTCGCTCCTGAAGGACCGCCGTCTCGTTCGTGGGATAGGAGACCGGCTGGAGAATGACCATCTCCTGGACCCGCAGGAACTCGGCAGCAAACTCCACCAGTTTATCCAGCCCTTTCTCGCGGCTGCGGACTTTCTCCATCGGGATAATCTCCCCTTCCTCCATAGACAGGAAGGGCCGGATGCCCAGCATCGTCCCCAAGATGCACTGGGAGCGACTGACGCGTCCGCTCCGCTGCAGATAGTCCAGCGAGTCGGTGAACATCACCACGTAGATATGCGGGATCATGCCCCGAATCTGGCGGACAATCTGGTTCAGCGAATGCCCGGCCCGGGCCATCCGGGCCGCCTCCCGCACCAGAATCCCCAGGCCGAAGGAAGTGCATTGGGAATCCATCACCATAATATCGCACCGCCCGAGAAACGACATCGCGGCCTGGCGGGCATTCTCCACAATCGGGCTCAGCGGCGCCGAAGAGTGAATGGAGAGAATAGAATCCGTCGTCCGGCTGAGCCGGGCATAGATTTCCTCAAACTCCTCCACCGTCGGCCCGACGACCATCGGGCGAACCCGTTCCCGGGCCATTTGGTCCAGCAACAATTCGTTCCGCGAACCGTCCCGGTCCCGATAAACCTCATCCCCGACCTGGACGGTAAGCGGGACAACGGTGATGTCTACATCCCGTGTCCAGGATGCAGGAAGATACGCATCGCCGTCGGTGACCACGCGTACGGGTGCCACAACACCTCCTCAGGAAAACGGCACTTCGCTGCGCTCCGTGCCTGACTACAAACGGCACTTCGCCGCGCTTCGTGCCTGACTACAAACGGCACTTCGCTGTGCTCCGTGCCTCACTACAAACGGCACTTCGCTACGCTCCGTGCCTCACTACAAACGGCACAAACGGCACTTCGCTGCGCTCCGTGCCTGACTACGAACGTTTACTCTGCCGAAAGGATGTAGAAATAGTGCGGCTGTCCGCCGTAGACGACCTCAAAACTCTGGGCGGGATACTTCTCCTGGAGACGGGCGGCCAGCGCCTCGGCCTCTTCCTGCTGAACCCCCGCCCCATAATAGAGGGTGACGATTTCCATTTCGGCCACGCCCATCCGCTCCAGCAGCGCCTCCACTACCTCGTCCACCGTCTCCCCAGAGACCACCAACTGGTCATCCTGCAGGCCGATGATCTGCCCCTGCCGCACGGTGACCCCGTTCAGTTTTGCGTCCCGGGTGGCCGTCGTCACCTCCCCGGTGCGGACGTCCTCCGCTGCGCGGGCCATCGCCGTAGCGTTCTCCTCCAGGTCGGCCTGGTGGTTGAAGGCCAGGAGGGCCGCTACGCCCTGCGGGATACTCCGGGTGGGCACCACCGCCACCTCTTTCCGGCTCAGTTCCTGGGCCTGACGGGCCGCCAGGATGATGTTGCCGTTGTTGGGCAGGATGACCACCTTCGGCGCAGGCACGCTCTCCACCACCCGCAGGATTTCCTCCGTACTGGGATTCATCGTCTGGCCGCCGGGGATGATGGCGGCCGCCCCCAGGCTCAGGAAGACCTTCTCCAGGCCGTCTCCCGCCGCCACCGCCACCACGCCGACGTCGTGCACGGGCGCTCCCGCGACGGTCACCGCCGGAGCGGGCCGCGCCGACTCCCGCGCTCGGACGAACTCCCGATACTGGGCCTGCATGTCCTCCACCACCACGTCCCGCAGGGAGCCCAGCCGGACGGCGTAACTGAGCGGCACCCCCGGGTCCGGAACGTGGACGTGGACCTTGACCGTCTCCGAATCGCCGACGACCAGCGTGGAGGTGCCCATCGCGTCTATGTCCCGCCGGATCGCCTCCACATCCAGGTTCTGCCCGATGATAAGGAACTGGACGTCGTAGCCGTATTCCTCCTCGGGTACCGCCTCCGCCGCAAACGCCGGACCCACGGCTGTCGCCGCTGCCGCCGCCGGTTCGCCCATCACCTCTCCCCGCAAAGCCCGCATCATCCCCTCCAGAATCACACAAAGCCCCTGCCCGCCCGCGTCCACCACCCCGGCCTCCGCCAGGACCGGCAACAGGTCCGGCGTCCGGGAGAGGGCATCCCAGGCCCGCCGGACAGCCCGCTCCAGCACTGCGCTGAGGTCCGTTGTCCGCCCGGCGGCCAGGGTGGCCTCTTCGGCCGCTTCCCGCGCCACCGTCAGAATGGTCCCTTCCACCGGACGGATGACCCCCCGGTAGGCCGTCCGGACCCCTTCCTCCAGCGCGGCCGCCAGGTCGGACGCCGTCAGCCACTCTTTGTTATCCAGGTGGCGGGCCATCCCGCGCCATATCTGGGAGAGGATGACGCCGGAGTTGCCGCGCGCCCCCATCAGCGCGCCGTGGGCCACCCGGTGGACCACCTTGCCCACGTTGTTCTCGTCCACGCCGGCCACTTCCTCCCAGGCCGACTGCATCGTCAGCACCATGTTGGTGCCGGTGTCGCCGTCGGGCACCGGGAAGACGTTGAGGGCGTTGATCTCTTCCTGGTGCTGCCGCAGCCAGACCAGGCCGGCGTACACCAGCCGCTTGAACCGTTCCCCATCTACAATGATTGCATCCGTCACGCGACTCCCCCCTCAACACATGTCCGAAATGCGAATCTTCTCCACGTGGACGTTCACTTCCGCCACGGGGATACCCAGGCACTTTTCCACCGTATACTTGACCACGTTCATGGCACTGCGGGCCACGGCGGCGATGCGCGTCCCGTACTCCACCACGACGTAGAGGTGGATGATGATTTTCCCGTCCCGCACCTGGACAACGACGCCCCGGTGAGCGCCGCCGGAGAGAACGTCGGCGATGCCCGTCGCCAGGTTCTTCGGGACGGTGCCCACGATGCCATACGAAGAAGTGACGGCCTGGTGAACCAGGCTGGCAATGGCGTTCGGCGAAACCTCTATCCGGCCTTTGGGTTGGACCTGTCCCTTCATTACTCACTCCTGCTGGGTTGCGCAAAATCCGCGCCTGTGGTATGATTGCGCCGCATTCTGTGGACGCAGATCACCGCAGAAAGACGCGGATTTTTATCTGCGTTTGTAACTACTACGCCAGGGGCTAAAAGCCCAATGACCCTAACTTTTCGGCGTGCCTGCCTCACCCCTCCCCCGGCCCCCATAGGCGTTAACTTAAGGCTGGCTTCGGCTCTCCGCTTCCCGCCGCCTCGGGCGCCGATTGGAAATCGGCCTCCCTGGACGCTTCGCGCCGGGCGTCAACCTGCGTTGACGCCCTTCTCAGGAGGTCGGCGAAGGCC
>CALDFY010000037.1 GCA_937942115.1 uncultured Anaerolineae bacterium
CCGACCTTGTTGCGAACGAAGTGAAGGGACCCGGCCGAAGGCCCAAAGAGGCTGGCTTCAGTCAGCGCCCGAGGCGGCGACCCAACTGGCGCAGCCCCTTAAGTTAACGCATATGGGGGTCGGGGGAGGGGTGAGGCCTCTGCCGCCGAAAGGCGAGCGGGAGAGGGGAGGGGCAAGGGGTGGGGTAAGGGCCGGAATGGGCATCCCCCGCTCCCCGAAAAACCTACACTTGTCAGGGGGGTAGGGGAAAGGTGAGGCTACCGGCGGAGGTGGTACGGGATGTCTATGATGACCCGCTGGAAGCCCAGCCGGCGTCGCCGGTAGAGGAGCGCCGTCTTCAGAAGCCAGGCCGTCTGGTTGTGGAGCAGATTGTGCCACCCCCGCGCCGGGACGAATTCCGGCAGGATGATGACGGCCTGCTGGCCGTCGTTGTGCTGACGGTCGGTCTCGTCCAGAAAATCCAGCAGCGGCCCGATGATAGAGCGGTACGGCGAGGGGAGGATCACCAGCGGCACGTCGGGCCACCAGTGCTCCCACTTCTGGCGCACCTTTTCTCCACTCCCCGGCTCCAGTTCCACATAGACCGCCGTCACCTCCCGGGCGATGGAACGGGCGAAATTGACGGCGTCCACAACCCCCCGGTGGACGCCGGAGATAGGGATGACCACCCGGGGGCGCGGGGGGATTTCCAGGCCAGGCGGTAGGCCGTGCATAGAGAGTTCGCGGGCCACTTCCCGGTAGTGGGCCCGGATTTTCAGGAAGACGCCGACCAGCAGCGGGATGGTCACAATGGTGATCCAGGCCCCCTCCACGAATTTGCTGACGGCGATGATGAGCAGGGCCACCGCTGTTGCCAGCGCGCCCAGGCCGTTCAGAAGGGCCTTCGCGGCCCACCCCCGGCCCCGTTCCCGTCCCCAGTGGACGATCATCCCAGCCTGGGAGAGGGTGAAGGCCAGAAACACCCCCACAGCAAAAAGCGGAATCAGGGCGTGGGTGTCTCCACCGAAGAGGAGAATCAGTCCGGCGGTGGCCGCCGTCAGTAACACAATGCCATTGGAATAGACCAGCCGGTCGCCCAGGCCCGTCAATTGGCGGGGAAGGAAGCCATCGGCAGCCAGGATGGCCGCCAGGCGCGGGAATCCGGCGAAACTGGTATTGGCGGCAACCGCCAGGATCAGCATGGTGCTGACCTGGACCAGGATGTAAGCCGGCCCGCTGCCCAAAACCCGTCGGGCCAGGGCGGAGAGGATGGTCTCATCCGGGCGCGGGATGACCGCAAAGGCCTGGGTCAGGCTGACGCTTCCGACGAAGAGCACGGCCATCAGGATGGCCATCGCGATGAGGGTCCGCCCGGCGTTGCGGGCCTCCGGCGGTTGAAAATACGGCACCCCGTTGCTGATGGCCTCAATGCCGGTCAGCGCGGTACAGCCGGAGGCGAAGGTGTGCAGAATGAGAAACGGAGTCAACGGTCCCGTCGCGGGCGGGGACACAGATGCCAGCGAACCCATCCCCTCCCGCGACAGGCGAAAGAGTCCCCAGGTCAGCATCGGCAGGAAGGTGAAGAGGAACAGGTAGACGGGGACCGCCATCGCCGTGCCCGTCTCCTGGAGTCCGCGCAAGTTGAGCAGCGCGATGACCACCAGCATCAGCAGGGCCAGTTCCACCCGATGGGGCCAGAGTACGGGGAAAGCCGAGGCGATAGCCTCCACGCCCGCCGTCAGGCTGACCGCCGCCGTCAGGATGTAGTCCACCATCAGGGCGGCGGCGGCAATCAGGCCCGGCAACGTCCCCAGGTTCTCTTTCGCGACGGTATAGGAGCCGCCACCGGAAGGGTAGCCGTGGATAGTCTGGAAGTAGGAGAGGGCCACCAGGATCAATAGAGCGGTGATAGCGATGCCGATGGGGAAGGCCAGGGCCAGCCCCGCCGCCCCAGCAACAACCAGCCCCAGGTAGATTTCCTGATTGGCATAAGCGATGGACGAAAGGGCATCGGGGGAGAAGGCGGCCAGCGCC
The DNA here is from genome assembly GCA_937942115.1 of uncultured Anaerolineae bacterium. Lineage (GTDB taxonomy): Bacteria > Chloroflexota > Anaerolineae > B4-G1 > DUEL01 > SpSt-77. The sequence goes on from CALDFY010000037.1 coordinate 2,014, forward strand.
CGGATTTTGTTCAGCCGCCTGTGGGCCATTTGCTGGGTCGGCAGCGGCGGGCCGACCAGCAGGAATCGGAGACGATCAAGCATCATCGCCGACGAGTTCTCCCTTCTCCCGCGTCCGGCAGGATAATAGCGCATCCACCGCATCGGGGAGGGAATTCGGTGAAACAACGCGGCGCTCTTTCTCCCACCGTGCCTTCACTTCTACCCCGCCCGCTTCCAGGCTCCGGCGGCTCACGGTGACCCGGACCGGGCAGCCGATGAGGTCGGCGTCGGCGAACTTGACCCCGGCGCTCTCGTCCCGGTCATCGTAGAGGACGGTGCCGGTCAGGCGTCGGCGGACCTCCTCCGCTGCCAGCCGCACCGGATCCTCCTTCCCCAGCACGACCAGGTGGACGTCAAAGGGGGCCAGGGCCGGGGGCCAGACCAGGCCGAACTCGTCCCGGCAGGTCTCGGCGACGGCGGCGACCCAGCCCTCCGGTTCAGCCCGGCACCACCCCACCGCCACCGGACGGAGCGCGCCCCCGGGGTCGGCGTAGAAGTGGGGCCCGGTGGCGCGGTCGGCCCACCAGGAAGCCAGCACCGTCCCCGACAGCGACTCCAGCGGCGCGCCGCAGTGGGGACAGGGGAGGCCGGCCCGGGCCTGCGCGATGTCCTCCAGCAGGGTGACGGCGAAATCGCGCGGGGAGTTGACGCCCGTCAGGTGGTATCCCTCCCGATTGGCCCCGGCGACGAAGTTGGCCCCGGCCCGGATGGAGAGGTCGCCGACGACCAGCGCGCCCTCCCCTTCCCGGGTCGGGCGCACCCGCAGGCCCACCGGGGAGGCGTACCCCGGCACCGCGCCGATGGCCCGAATCTCCCCCTCTGTCGCCGGGCGCAGGTCGGATACCCCCAGCAGGCGGCCCAGTTTGGCCTCGTTCACCTCCAGGTCGCCCCGGATGACGACGAAGATCGTCTCCCCCTGCCCCTCCGGCCCCGTCGCGTAGAAGACGGCCTTCAGGGTGCGGGTGGTGGGGACCCCCACGTAGGCGGCGACGTCGGCGATGGTGGGGCAATCCGGAGTGGCTACGGGTCGGACGTCCTCCAGGGGTTCCGGCTCCGTGGACGGCAGGGAGAAACGGGCGGCCTCAGCGGTGGCGGCGTAGCCGCAGGCCGGGCAGCGGAGGGCTTCCGTCTCGCCGGAAGGGTGAGGGAAGAGGAGCGCCGCGCCGTCCAGCGTTTCCGCCGGGAGCGGGTCCAGGCCGGTACGGGCAATCTCTTCCCTGAGGGTCTCCACAACCTCCCGGCAGAGGGCATCGCGGGCCTCGGGGTCGGCATGGAGGACGGCGGCCCAGAGCGTCTCCCGTTCCCGCCAGCGCCAGAGGCCCCAGGGCGGGTCTGCTGCCCGGCGGCGGAAGCCGTAGAGGAGGCGCGGGAGGTCCCGGTGGGAGGCCACGTGGCGGGGGAGGAGAATCCGCAGCGCCCGCTCCTCAGGTAAGGAGACGGGGAGGCTCATCGCCTGCCCGCCCAGCCCTTCCAGCGCGGCTGAAAGGCGCGCCCGGGCCTTCTCCAGGACGCGCGCGCCCAGGGGGAGCCAGGCGTACCGCCCCGGCTCCACGGGGGTCAGAAACGCTGCCCGGATGACCAGTCCCAGTCCAGGGGTTACCGCGTCGGCAGGGGGTTCCCGGAGGGTGTGGCCGAAGAGAGGCATATTGCGTACTCCGTGGTTCGTATCTGCTCTGTCCATCATCAGGCACGCCGCGCCACGCTCCGAAGGCGCTCGCGCCGAGGCAAAATAGTTTCACATCCGCATAGGCCTCACTGCCCCGCACCCTCCCCTGGCTCCACGGGGCGAGGAAGCCCCCCTCGGTCTGAGGCCTCGGGGCCGAGGGCTCAGGACGTGGCCCTACGGCCAGGAGAGGGAGGATGAAGGGGGGATTTCGGGGCGGCGGCTATAGCCGCCGCCCCAAATCCCCCACCTCCCCCTCCTCTTCCCAGTGGGCGGCTACCACGGATTGGGTCAGGTCAGCCGGCCAGTTGGCCAGTTTTTGACGAAGGGCCCGAATCTCCGCTACTGCGCGGGCGGCCATCTTCTGCTCATTCAGACAAGGCTCTCCCCGAAGTCCCTCTTCCAGCGGCGCCAGTTGCGCCACTGGCTTTCCCCGATAGGTGATAATGTAGCGAGCCCCTTGCATCTGGACCTCCCGCATTACCTCCGTCACCCTGATCTTCAGTTCCCGGACACCGATCATGGCCATCGGTCTTTCCCCCTTTGAGGCAGATGAGCACTCATTTGATTATACCAGATTCACGACAAAATCAAACTCCGGCCAATTCGCCCGAGGAACCCGGCAGATTATCGTCGGTCGGGAGATTTGCGCTTCGGCCCGGTGTCCCTGCCGACCCTCTGCTGCAACTCGTAGAGTTTGTTGATGGCCTCCAGTGGGGTCATCTGGGAAATATCCAGTTTGCGCAGTTCCTCCACCACCGGGTGCTCGTCGGCGAAGAGGACGGGCTGATACGGGCGCGGGGCCGGGGTGCCGGGGCGGAACTTGCCGCTCTCCAGTCCCTCCAGCAGTTCCTGCGCCCGCTGGATGACCGGCCGGGGGACGCCCGCCAACTGGGCCACGTGGATACCGTAGGAGCGGTCCGCGCCGCCGGGGACGACCTTGTGCAGGAAGACCACCTGCCCGCCCTCTTCCGCCACCGCCAGGTTGACGTTCTGCACACCGGGGAGCCGGTCCGCCAGTTCTATCAGTTCGTGATAGTGGGTGGCGAAAAGCGTCCGCGCCCGCCGCTGGGGATGGTTGTGCAGATACTCCACCACCGCCCAGGCGATGGAGATGCCGTCGTAGGTGCTGGTGCCTCGTCCGATCTCATCCAGGATGAGCAGACTGCGGGGGGTGGCGTTGTTGAGGATGTTCGCCGTCTCCACCATCTCCACCATAAAAGTGGACTGGCCCGACGCTACCTCGTCCTGCGCGCCGATGCGGGTGAAGATACGGTCCACGATGCCGATGCGCGCCCGCTCCGCCGGGACGAAACTGCCCATCTGGGCCATAATGACAATTAACGCATTTTGTCTAATAAAAATACTTTTTCCGGCCATATTGGGGCCGGTGATGATGAGGATGCGGGTCTCCTCGTCCAGGCGGAGGTCGTTGGGGACGAAGGGTTCGGCGAGGGTCTGCTCCACCACCGGATGTCGTCCTCCGATGATCTCCAGGGTGGGTTCATCGGTCAGTTCAGGGCGGACGTAGCGGTTGCGGACGGCGACCTCTGCCAGCGCGGCGGCCACATCCAGTCGGGCCACCGCCCGTGCTATCTCCAGGAGCGCCGGGGCGCGCGCGGCGATGCGGGCGCAGACCTCCCGGAAGATACGGGTCTCCACCTCCACCTGCCGCTCCTCGGCGTTGAGGATGAGCGTCTCCATCTCCTTCAGTTCGGGCGTGATAAACCGCTCGGCGCCCACCAGCGTCTGCTTACGGATGTAATCGGGGGGGACGGCATGGAGGTTGGCTTTGGTGACCTCAATGTAGTAGCCGAAGACCTTGTTGTAGCCGACCTTCAGGTTTTTGATGCCGGTCCGCTCCTGCTCCCGCCGTTCCAGGGAAGCCAGCCACTCCTTCGCCTCGCAGACGGAGCGGAGGAGGCCATCCAGTTCTTCGGAGAATCCGGGGCGGATGACGCCGCCCTCGGAAAGCGACGCGGGGGGGTCGTCCACGATCGCGCGGGCGATGAGACCGGCGATTTCCCTCACCCCCTCCCCCGCCGCCGAAGGCGGCTGCCCCCTCCCCCTCTCCCACTTTGTGGGAGAGGGAGAGGGTGAGGGCCGGATTCTCCGGC
>CALDFY010000038.1 GCA_937942115.1 uncultured Anaerolineae bacterium
AGAGGCTGACTTGCAGTCAGCGCCGAAATAATGTGCCAGGCACTGAACGGGAGTGCCTGGCACATCCAGGATGAGCGGGTTTGCGTTGTCTACCGGCGCCGTCCTCTCCGGACCAGCCAGCGCACCAGCAGGAAAATTCCCATCACAGGGAGCGCGAGCAAGATGAGCACGGGCAGGACGACGATGACGATGTAGATGAGCGCCTTGACGAAGAATTCCAGGACGTTCAGTAGCGCCTCCACCGCGCTGCGGACGGTAGCGGGCAGGTTCCAGCCACCCGTATCCAGCGGTTGGGCCAGCGCATCCGGCGTCAGGCGGACGGTGACCGTTGCCAGCGCGGCCTGGTTCTCCAGGTACTGCATCCGCCCTTTGACCTGCTCTATCTCCGCCTGGGTCTGGCTGAGGTGCTCGTAGACGGCCAGGATGGCCTCGGTGTCCTCCGCCCGGTCCAGAAACTCCAGCAGTTGCTTCTCCTTCGCCTCCAGATGGCGCAGACGGGATTGCAGGTCCACGTACTGGTCCGTCACGTCCTGTCCGGAGACGGATTCCCGCCGGACGGTTGTCGCCATCGCGCGCAGGCGGTCCAGGGCCGCATCCAGCCTTTCCGCCGGGACCCGGAACGTCACCGTGGCCTGCCGGCCTTCCTGGTACTGGTAGGCTTCTACCGAGACCACGTAGCCCCCCAGTTCGCGGGCCATCGCCTGGATGTCGTCCATCGCCTTCTCGGTGTCCGGGACGATGAGGTCCAGGTCCGCCGTCCGGACGACCATCCGTTCGGTGGTGGCAATGTTGGCCGCTGCAACGGCATCTGCGCCGCCTCCTGAGTATGCCGCTTCCCTTTCAACGGGAGCGGGGAGGATCGCCGGTTGGGCGGGCACCGGCGTTGCGGCGGGTCGGAAAGCGCATCCCCCGGCGGCGACCAGCAGCGCCGCCATCCCGATGAGTATCCACAGGGGTCTCTTCATCTCTCTCCTTTGTCAGGGGTTGCCGTTACAGAACGTGTTACTGCGGTTATCCCCTATGCACAAGATACATCCTGCGCTATTGATAGACGCCAGGGGATGCGCATCCGTTCCCTATCGCCCCACCTCCAGGCGGGCGATCAGGCGGCGGGGGAGGCCCCGGGCCCGCATCCGCTCCTGGGTAATCTCTATCGGATAGGGGACCCGGTGCAGTTCCCAGGTCATCGTCTCGGTGTCCAGAATGGCGTAACTGGCGCGGGGGTCGCCGTCCCGGGGCTGTCCGACGCTGCCAGGGTTGAGGATCATCCGCCGCCCTCTCAGAGGGATGGGGTTACCGATTTCCGGTACCATGGCGTGAGGGCGACCGGTGGCGGAGTCCAACACGAATATCAACGGAAGATGGGTATGGCCCACCAGGCAGAAGGGGGTGGAGAAGTGGCTGAAAGCAACCGTTGCCCCTCCCAGGTCCAGCAGGTACTCCCACAGAGGCTCGCGGGGGCTGCCGTGGACCAGGGTGAAGTCTCCCTGTTCCAGGCGAAGCGGGAGTTGCTGGAGATATTCCTGGCTGACGGACGTCATTTCTTCCCGGGTCCAGAGATGGGCGATGCGGGCGTCGGTATTGAAGTCATCCAGGCCCAGATGGCCCATCGCGGCCCAATCGTGGTTGCCAGCGACGCAGATGTGCTCAAAGTCCTGGATGCGGTTCACACATTCGTTGGGGTCTGGACCGTACCCGACCAGGTCGCCCAGGCACCAGATCATATCAAACGGAGCCGCGTCTCTCAGCACTGCCTCCATAGCGGCCCGGTTGGCGTGGATGTCGGAGATGACCAGGTAACGCAACGGGACTCACTCCTGAGTTTATCGGGGTGGTTATGGCGCAAGATAACGGGACTTCCGCAGTTCACCGTAGGACGGGCTTTTCAGCCCGGTGGCACCAACTTTTTCGGCGCCCTCTGCGGCGGGGGTGAGGCAAGGCAAGCGCCACACAGGGTTGGTCAAAGTATCGGGTAGCCAGTGGATATTATACCCCAAATTTCCCTCTTGCCAATTTTGAGAAGATGTGGTATAATCAGTGCCGGAAAGCGGGCGTGGTTCAGTTGGTAGAACGTCTCCTTGCCAAGGAGAAGGCCACGGGTTCGAGTCCCGTCGCCCGCTCAGTCAAGATGTTGCGGCGGCGTAGCCAAGTGGTAAGGCAAGGGTCTGCAAAACCCTCATACGTCGGTTCAAATCCGACCGCCGCCTCCTGGTTGGACATGGGACAAGACGGGCAGTCCTCGGGACTGCCCGTTTCTGTCTGGGGGCGGTGGCGAAACGGCAGCCGCGGGGGACTTAAAATCCTCTGTCCGTTGAGGACATGTGGGTTCGAATCCCACCCGCCCCACTTTATGGCTATAGAAGACCGAGCGCGATCGGAAATCGGCCTCCCTGGGGGCAACCGCAGGGGTTATCCCTACGCTTCGCGCCGGGCGTTAAACCTTCGCTGATGCCCCCAAAAGGACGGCGCAGGCCGTCCTCTGGCCGAAGGCCCAGAGAGGCTGACTTGCAGTCAGCGCTCCTTTGCGCCGATTGGAAATCGGCCTGCCTGGGCGCTTTCACGCCGAGCGTCAACCTGCGTTGACGCTTTCTTGAAAGGACGGCGCAGGCCGTCCTCCGGCCGAAGGCTCAGAGAGGCTGACTTGCAGTCAGCGCTCCTTTGCGCCGATTGGAAATCGGCCTTGCCTGGGCGCTTTCACGCCGAGCGTCAACCTGCGTTGACGCTTTCTTGAAGGGACGGCGCGGGCCGTCCTCTGGCCGAAGGCTCAGAGAGGCTG
>CALDFY010000039.1 GCA_937942115.1 uncultured Anaerolineae bacterium
GTTGAACTGGCGAGGAAACGGTTGCAACTGCTGGGAGCCCGGAGGAGGGTTGCCGTCCCGCCCGCGCCCTTGTCAGATGCGCCGGGAGGTGTATAATGAGGACGCAATTGCGTCCACAAAAGGAGGGCCGGAATGCGCACCGTGGGAGTCCGCACGCTGAAAGAACAGACCGGCGCCGTTCTGCGCTGGGTCTACGAGGACGGCGAGACGGTGGCCATCACCCGCCACGGCCGGGTGATCGCCCACCTGGTCCCCGTCCGTCTGCCCGCGCCCCCTGCTGACCTCTCCGCCCTCTGGACCGACCTGGACGCGCTGGCAGCCGAGATCGGCGCCCGCTGGCCCCAGGGCCAGACCGCCGCCGAAGCCATCCGGGAAGGACGGCGCGACCTGTGAGGGTCGTGGACGCCAGCGTCTGGGTCAGCCGGCTGGTCCCCCAGGATGCCCACCACGGGGCCAGCCGACGGTGGCTGGAGGCCCGGGCGGCAGCGGGAGACCTGCTGGTGTCGCCGGTCCTCCTGCTGGCGGAGGTGGCCGGGGCGGTGGCCCGGCGCACGGGCGCACCGGAATTGGGCCATCGGGCGGTGGAGGGAGTCTTGCGCTTCCCCAACCTCCACCTGGTCTCCCTGGACCGGCGGCTGGGGCGGGAAATGGGCTGGCTGGCGGCCGACCTGCGGCTTCGGGGTGCCGATGCGGCCTACGTGGCCGTCGCGGTCCACCTGGGCCTCCCGCTGGTAACCTGGGATCAGGAACAGGCCCTCCGCGCCGCTTCGCACATCCCCGTCCTCACCCCCGAACAGGATTTGTAACCCCGCCCTGGCTCTTCGGGCCACCCCCGGAGGGGGTAACAGCAAAGGGCCGCGCCGGAAGCCCCGGCCCGTAGGGCTTGCCCGAGGCGCCGCCGGGGGTGGACGAGGGCGCTGAATACTCTGGTGGTTTTCCAGCAAGGAGAGGGATGCCCAAAGTCGCGATTCTCACCACAGGCGGGACGGTGGCGATGCGCCACGACCCGGCGCGCGGCGGCGCTGTCCCTGCCTTCAGCGCGGCCGACCTGACCGCCGTCCTGCCCCCCGGCGCGCCGGAATTGGTGGTGGAGGAAGTCTGCAACCTGCCCAGTTCCCATTTCACCCTGGACGACCTCTGGCGCATCCGGGAGCGGGCCGCCGCATGGGCGGCAGACCCGGAGGTAGCGGGTGTCGTCATTACCCATGGGACGGACACCCTGGAGGAGACGGCCTACCTGCTGGACCTGACCGTCCCCGGTGAGGCACCGCTGGTGCTGACGGGCGCGATGCGGACGGCTTCTGAGGTCGGCGCGGACGGCCCGGCCAACCTCTGGGCGGCGGTGCGGGTGGCGGCCTCTCCCCCGGCGCGCGGGCTGGGCGCGCTGGTCGTCCTGAACGACGAAATCCACGCCGCGCGCTTCGTCACCAAGACCGATACCCTCTCCCCCGCCACCTTCCAGTCCCCCGGCTGGGGCCCTCTGGGCCGCGTGGAGGGCGACCGGGTCCACATCCCCTGGCGGCTGGAACGGGAACTCATCCCCTGCCCGCGCCTGGAGGAACGGGTGGCGCTGATCAAACTGGCCGTGGGGATGGGCGCAGAGATGATGGAGGACGCGCTGGCGCGGGGCGCGCGGGGCGTGGTGATAGAGGCGCTGGGCGCCAGCCGGGTGCCCCCGTGGTGGCTTCCCGTCATTGAGCGGGCCCTGGCGGCGGGCGTGGCCGTAGTGATTGCCAGCCGCTGCCCCTCCGGACGGGTCTGGGATGCCTACGGCTACCCCGGCGGCCACCGGACCCTCCGGGAGATGGGCTGTCTCTTCTCCCCGGGCCTGAACGGCCCCAAGGCCCGCATCCGGCTGATGGTCGTCCTGGGCGCGGCGCGGGACGCCGCAGAAGCCGCCGCGCTGTGGAATGAAAACCGAATTGAGGGAGAACACAGATGTCAGCAGAGTTCGTCCTCCTGTATCTGATTACCTTCCTCCTGTTTCTGGATACGCACGGCCTCTCTCCGTTAATCGCGCCGTACGCTCGCGCGCTGGGGGCGTCCGTCGGTCTCATCGGGTGGATTGTCGGCGCTTTTTCAGTGACCAACCTTCTGGGGAATCTGGGCGGCGGAATATGGACGGACCGAACGGGGCGAAAACTGCCCCTGGTCGTGGGATTGTTCGCGGTAGGGATGGTCCTTCTGGTCTATCCGGCCCTCCGCTCGCCGCAGGCGCTGCTGGCGGTCCGGGCGGTGCATGGCCTGGGGAGCGCGCTGGTGGCCCCTGCCTGCCTGGCCTACCTGGGGGATGCCTCCATACCTGCTGCCCGGGGCCGGACGATGGCCCTCTACGGCGTCGCCTACGGGATGTCCGGCCTGATCGGCCCGCCGATGGGGGGCCTGATCCGGGACCGGCTGGGTTATCCCGCCGTCTTCCTCGGCCTCGCGGCCCTGATGTTCCTGGCCGCGCTGGTGGCTCTCGGACGGCTGAAGGGGAGCCCTCCTTCCCGGGATGACCCCGGACTCTCCGGCGGCGCATGGCGGGCGTCGCTGGGCCGGCGGCTCTCCGTCTCCTTTGTCGCCGCGTTCTGCTGGACGTTCGCCCTGGGGACGCTGCTGGTTTTTCTGCCGCTGCTCGGGGAGGAACAGGGGTTCTCCGCCGCGCGGGTGGGAATGCTCTTCGGCAGTTTCGCCCTGGCGGCCAGTCTGCTCCAGGCCTCCCCCCTGGGCCGCCTCTCCGACCGATGGGGACGGCTCCCGATGGTCGCCCTGGGGTTGGCGCTCATCGTGACGGCTCTCCTGGTCTTGTCCTTTCTGACCGTCTGGGGGCCGATGATGGGCGCAATGTTTCTCTATGGTCTCGGCTTCGGCGTGCTCTTTCCGGCCAAGTCGGCGCTCATCGCCGATGAGACCACAACCATTACCCGGGGAAAGGCATCGGGAGTCTTCACGGCGATGTTCTCCGTAGGAATGATTGCAGGGACCGGGATGGCCGGAGCGATGGGACGCTGGCATCAGGCCGCCGGCCTTCATCCTTTCCAAGTAGCCGCGCTGGTTGTCTTGGGCGGCCTGCTCTGGACCACCTTTGTCGGTCTGACGAGCCGCCAGAGGTCAAGTTGACGAATACCTGAATCAAACGGAGGTGCGACCTGGAACCCATAGACCTCGCCCGACAGATCGTGGACGTCATCGTGGAGAAGAAGGGAGAGGACATCCTGCTCCTGGACATCCACGAACTGACCATGTTGACCGACTACTTCGTCCTCTGCAGCGGCACCAGCGACCGGCAACTGCAGGCACTGGAGAGCGGAATTCGGGAGGAGATTGAGAAAAACCTGAGTATCTCCCCTCTGCACGTGGAAGGAGAGCCGTCATCCGGCTGGATTCTGATGGACTACGGGCCCGTGGTGGTGCACATCTTTGACCCCCAGGTCCGCTCCTACTACAACCTGGAAGCCCTCTGGCGGCGGGGCCGGGTGATCGTGCGCATCCAGTGACGGATTGGGTGTCGCATGCCGCCATACTGCGACCGGGAGGCGAATCGCCTGCGCCGGTGTTTTGCAAAATCTTCGGAGGTGTCTTATGCAGCACGTATCGGATGAACTGAGCATCCGCATCGGCGGGGAGGCCGGCATGGGCCTGGAATCCAGCGGCGTGGGGTTCTCCCAGGCCCTGGTGCGCGGCGGCCTCCACGTCTTCGGCCTCCCCGACTACCATTCCCGGATTCGCGGCGGCCACAACTTCTTCACCGTCCGCATCGCTCACCGTCCCCTCTACAGCCACACCGAACCGGTCCACCTGCTCCTGGCGCTGGACCCGGAGACGGTGCGGCGGCACATCGGCGCGCTGGTCCCGGGCGGCGCCGTCGTCTACGATGAAAAAGACGGTCTTCCCGACACCCCCCGTCGGGCGGACGTCCAGTATTTCTCCGTTCCCCTTTCCCGACTGGCCGAGGAGGCCGGTGGGAATGCGATTATGCGCAACACCCTGGTCTTCGCCGTCGCCGCCGGACTGATCGGATTTGACCCCGCGTACATTGAGAGGGTGGCGCGGGACAACTTCGCCCGCAAAGGGCCGGCGGTGGTGGACGCTAACCTGCGGGTGATCGCGGCAGGTGTGGAGGCCGCCCGTCCCTTCCAGGCCGACTTTCCCTTCCGGATGGAGGCGGTGCCGGGCGCTCCCCGACGGCTCCTCCTCAACGGCAACCAGGCCTTTGCGATGGGCGCGCTGGCGGGCGGCTGCCGCTTCGTCTCCGGCTACCCGATGACCCCGGGGAGTCCCGTCCTGGAGTGGATGGCGGCCCACGCCGCCGAATACGGCGTCGTCACCGTGCAGGTGGAGGACGAAATCGCCGCCCTCTGCCTGGCGATCGGCGCCGGATACGCTGGGGTCCGGGCGATGGCCCCTACCTCCGGCGGTGGCTTCTCCCTGATGGTGGAGGCCCTGGGCCTGGCCGGGATGACGGAGGTCCCCGTCGTCGTCTACGAGGCCCAGCGGCCCGGCCCCTCCACCGGCCTGGCGACCCGCACCGAACAGGGCGACCTGCTCTTCGTCCTCCACGCCTCCCAGGGCGAGTTCCCCCGCATCATCCTGGCCCCAGGGACGGTGGAGCAGGCCTTTGAGGCCGGCTGGCGGGCCTTCAACCTGGCCGAACGCTACCAGACCCCCGTCATCGTCCTCTCCGACCACTACCTGGCCACCTCCGTCCGGGACGTCGCCCCCGAAGACCTGAACTTTGACGCCGTCGTCATAGACCGGGGGGAGTGGCTGACGGAGGCGGAACTGGACAACCTGGAGGGCGAATACAAGCGGCACCGCTTCACCGAGAGCGGCATCTCCCCGCGCGCCATCCCGGGCCACCCGAAGGCCGTCTACGCCTCCTCCAGCGACGAACACGACGAGTACGGCCACATTGAGGAGAACGCGGAGAACCGCCGCCGGATGCACGAGAAGCGCATGCGGAAACTGGAGACGGCCCGCGCTGGGATGCGGCCCCCTTCTCTCTATGGTCTGGAGGACGGTGACCTGACCTTCATCGCCTGGGGCTCCACCTACGGGCCGCTGCGGGAGGCGGTGGACCGGCTGAACGGGCAGGGTGTGCGGGCCCGGATGCTCCACTTCACCGACATCTGGCCGGTCCCCGAGGGGGTGGAGGGCCTGCTGACGGGCGAGACGGTCGCCGTGGAGGGCAACTACTCCGGCCAGTTCGCCGACCTGCTCCGCATGGCCACCGGCCACACCGTCTCCGGCCGCATCCTCAAGTGGGACGGCCGGCCGATTTCGCCGGAGTACATCACGCATCACGCTTCACGTTTCACGCTTCACGTTTCACGTTTCACGCATCCCGTGAAAAGTGAAACGTGAGTAGCGGTAAAGGAGGCCCAATGGTGACAGTAGATGACTTTGCCAGCCCGGTTCGCCCTACCTGGTGCACCGGGTGTGGGAACTTTGCGATATGGAACGCGGTGAAGCGGGCGCTGGCCCAGGCCGGCCTGGCGCCGCATCAGGTGATGCTGGTGAGCGGCATCGGCTGCGGGAGCAAACTCCCCGACTACACCCGCGCCAACGGCTACATGACCCTGCATGGCCGGACGGTCCCGGTGGCGACGGGGGTCCGGCTGGCGAATCACGGCCTGCGGGTGGTCTGTACCCACGGTGATGGGGACGCCTATGCGGAGGGGTTGGGCCACATGCTCCACGCCGCCCGCCGCAACATCGGCCTGGTGGACATCGTTCAGGACAACCGCATCTACGGCCTGACGAAGGGCCAGTACTCCCCCACCAGCGACCGGGGCCGGGTGAGCAAGACCTCCCCGTGGGGCTCCTTTGAACTCCCGGTCAACCCCATCGCGCTGGCGCTGGCGGCCGGCGCGACCTTTGTGGCTCGCTCCTGGTCTGGCGACCTCCAGCACCTGGTGGAGACCATTGTCCGGGCGCTGGGCCACCGGGGCTACGCGCTGATAGACGTCTTCCAGCCCTGCGTCACTTTCAACCGGCAGAACTCCTACGACTACTACCGCCCCCGCGTCTACAAACTCCAGGACGACCCGGCCTACGATGTCACCGACAAAATGGCGGCCTTCGCGAAGGCGCTGGAGTGGGGCGACCGCATCCCCATTGGGGTGTTCTACCAGGTGGAGGATCGGCCCGCGTACGAAGAGCAGGTCCCGGCACTGAAAGCGGGCCCGCTGGCCCCCCGGCCCCTGGAGAAACTCCGCCCGGATCAGGTCCGGCGCTTGCTGGAGGAGGTGATGTAGCCTTTATACCGTTCGCAATCAGGCACCGTTCGTAGTCAGGCACCGTTCGTAGTCAGGCACCGTTCGTAGTCAGGCACGGAGCGCAGCGGAGTGCCGTCCAAACGCGACTCCGCTTCGCTGCGTCGCTGACTACGAACCCGTTCGTAGTCAGGCACATCGTTCGTAGTCAGGCACGAAGCGCAGCGGAGTGCCGTCCAACGCGACTCCGCTTCGCTGCGTCGCTGACTACGAACGGTCCAACGCGACTCCGCTTCGCTGCGTCGCTCACTACGAACAGCCTGAAATACGATAATGGAGACCAGCTCTATCTCAGAAAACAAGATTTCCCTCCTTGCGCGGCTTCGGGCTGCGATGCGGCGACGCCTGCGCCGCCCCCCTCGCGGCGAATCGTCCCCCATCGTCCTCTCTCCGCGCGCCCTGCGCCTGCTGGCCCTGCTGGTCCTGGCCAACGCCGCCGTCCTGACGGCGCTGGGCGTTGCCCTCTACCGCGCCGGCGCCGCCCTGAACGCCCGTCCGCCGGTGGTGACCGTTGTCGTCACCCCGACGCCGCTCCCTGACCCCACCACCGGCCCGACCCCCACCCCCTTTGGCAGCGGCGGCGCCATCGCCTTCACCCTCCGCCGCAACGGCAACGCCGACATCTACGCCATCCAGCAGGCCACCCGCGAAATCGTCCGCCTCACCAGCGACCCCGCTGAGGACCGGGACCCGGCCTGGTCGCCCGACGGCTCTCTGCTGGCCTTCGCCTCCAACCGGGGGGGCAACTGGGACATCTACCTGCTGGACCTGGAAGGGGGCGCGCTGATCCGCCTCACCCGAGCCCCTGGCTTTGACGGCGGCCCCACCTGGTCGCCCGACGGCCGACAAATCGCCTTTGAGTCCTACCGCGAGGACAACCTGGATATTTACGTCATGGACGCCGACGGGAACAACATCCGGCGGCTGACCACCGACCCCGCCCCCGACTATACCCCGGCCTGGTCGCCCGATGGCTCGGCGGTCGCCTTCGTCTCCTACCGCAACGGCAACCAGGACATTTTTCTCTATTTCGTTGACGGCGACCTGGCGGGGACCGAAATCAACGTCACCAACAGCCCGGACGTCAACGAATCGGACCCGGCCTGGTCGCCCGACGGGAAGCGGCTGGCCTACACCATCTCCCGCGCCGGATACGCCACCGTCCAGGTCAGCACGCTGGAATGGGCCGCGCGCGGCGGCCCCCAGGCCCAGCCGATGCTCCGTCTCTCCTCCACCGACCTCTTCGGCTCCGGCTCCGCCCCCACCTGGGCCCCCGACGGCCAGAGCCTGCTCACCGTCTACCGGCGCGCCGGTCGCTCCTACCTCATCGCGTCCAGCCTCTATGGGTGGGGCCTCTCTCAGGAAATCTACAGCGACCCCGGCCCGATCTCCCGTCCGGTCTGGAGTCCGGTGCCCCTCTCCGCCCGCGCCGTCGCCCGGGCCCGCGCCGCCGAACCGGTGACCGAACCGTCCCTCTACACTGAATTCGTCCAGTCCTCGTCGCCCACCGAGACCCTGCCCCTGGTCTATCTCCCCGACCCCGGGGGCAAAAAATATGAGTGGCTGCGGCTGAACGACCGGGTGGACGACAGTTTCCAAGCCCTGCGGCGGCGCGTCGCCAGGGAGGTCGGCTGGGACTACCTCTCCACCGTCGCCCTGGCCTGGCAGCCGGCGGAGAACGCCGAACAGCGCAACAACTGGCACCTCTGCGGGCGGGCCGTGGACCTGGACCAGAGTCCCTACGACGAGACGCCGCCGCGCATCCTGCTGGTCCGGGAGGACGTCGGGAACGAGACCTACTGGCGGGTCTACCTGCGGGCGGCCCGGCAGGACGGCAGCCTGGGGGAGCCCCTGCGGGTGGCCCCCTGGGACCTGAAGGCCCGGGAGGAGGATGCCCGCGCCGCCGCCCAGGGCGGCCGTCCCCTGGAAAAAGTCCCCGCCGGATACTACGTGGACCTGACCACGCTGGCCGCCGACTACGGCTGGGAGCGGGCTCCCGCCCTCTACCGCTGGCGCTACTTCTGGCCGGACATCAACTGGTGGCATCTCCAGAAGACGGAAGGGGTGGACTGGTGGGAGTGTATGGTGGAAGTGTACGGGCCGGAGAAGGTCCAGGCCGTCTTCGGCCCCCTGCCCGGCGGCCTGGCCGCGCTGGCGGAGCAGAAACCGGGCACCCTGGTCCAGGGCGGCCCCTTTGAGATCGGCGGCCACGTCTGGAACCTGGACCTCCCCTACGCCGACAAGATGCGCCATGCCGGGATGACCTGGGTCAAGTCCCAGGTCCGCTACCCCCAGGAGACGGCGCCGGTCATCGGCGCGGCCCACCGGCGCGGCTTCAAAATCCTCATCGGCACCGTGGGGCCTTCGGGAATGGTCACCCAGCAGGGCTTTGAGGAGAACTTCGCCCGCTGGGCGGCGCGCCTGGCCGCCGCCGGCGCCGACGCCATTGAGGTCTGGAATGAGCCGAACATTGATCGGGAGTGGCAGCCGGGCTATATCGGCCCGGAGGCCTATACCCGTCTCCTCTGCGCCACCTACAAGGCGGTGAAGGCCGCCAATCCGAACACGCTGGTCATCGCCGCCGCGCCGGCCCCGACCGGCGCCTTTGACCAGTGCACCCCCGCTGGCTGCGACGACCGGATGTTCCTCCAGGGCCTGTACGCCGCCGGCGCCGCCGACTGCATGGACTACCTGGGCGTCCACTACAACTTCGGCGCCACATCGCCGTCGGCGGTCAGCGGCCACCCTGCCGACGACGGCCGCCACCACCACTCCTGGTACTTCCTGCCCCAGATGCAACTCTACTACAACCTCTTCGGCGGCACCAAACAACTCTTCTACACCGAACTGGGCTACGCATCCCAGGAGGGCGTCCCGACCTTCCCGGATCACCTCTGGTGGGCCCGGGAGACGACGAATGCCCAGCAGGCGGCCTGGCTGGCGGAGGCGGTCCAGTTGGCCCGGGAGAGCGGGCTGGTGCGCGGCGTCATCATCTGGAACGTGGACTTTCTGCGCTACTTTGACGACCCCCAGGACGGCTACGCCATCATTCGGCCGGGG
>CALDFY010000040.1 GCA_937942115.1 uncultured Anaerolineae bacterium
CCTGCGGGAAGCCGGCCTGGAGTGCAAACTCATCCCGGTCCCCCGCCACCTCAGTTCCGATTGCGGCGTCTGCGTCCGCATCCTGCGCCAGGCCCGCGACGCCGCCTGCGCCG
Organism: uncultured Anaerolineae bacterium; assembly: GCA_937942115.1. GTDB lineage: Bacteria > Chloroflexota > Anaerolineae > B4-G1 > DUEL01 > SpSt-77. The sequence goes on from CALDFY010000040.1 coordinate 114, forward strand.
TCCTGGAACAGGCCCGCCTGGATATAGAAGGCATCTACGACCTGTAATTCCCGTTTCCCGCCTCACGCTTCACGCCTCGGAGGCCCGATGAGCGATTTCCTGTTTCCCGAAGCCCTGGACGACCTGGACCCAGCCGTGGCCCACCTCATTGACCTGGAGGAGGAGCGGCAGGCCCGGAAACTCATTATGATCCCCTCCGAAAGTTACACCCCGCGTGCCGTGCGGGAGGCGCTGGGGTCGGTCTTCACCAACATCTACGCCGAGGGCTACCCCCTCCCCGAGACCCGCTGGATGACGGAGGATCAGATTCTGGACTACGAGGCGCACATGGCCTTCTACCGGCGCTATGGCGACCTGCGCTACTACATGGGCGTGGAGTACGCCGACGTCGCCGAGGCGCTGGCGCGGCGGCGCTGCGCCGAAGCCTTCGCCACCGAGACCGTCCCCGCCGACCGCATCTACGTCAACGTCCAGCCTCTCTCCGGCGCACCGGCCAACATCGCCGTCTATGAGGCGCTACTGAAGCCGGGCGACGTCATCATGGGTATGGACCTGACCCACGGCGGGCACCTCACCCACGGCGCGCCCGCCAACGTCTCCGGCCAGCGCTACCGGGCCGTCTTCTACGGCGTGGACCCCCGCACCGAACTGATAGACTACGACCAGGTAGAGGCGCTGGCCCTGGAGCACCGCCCCCGCATCATCGTCGCCGGGTACACGTCCTACCCGCGCGTCCCCGATTGGGGCAAATTCCGGGAGATTGCCGACCGGGTGGGGGCCTACCTGCTGGCCGATATTGCCCACGTCGCCGGGATGGTAGCCGCCGGGGCCTACCCCAGCCCGCTGGGGTACGCGCACGTCGTCACCTTCACCACCCACAAGACCCTCTGCGGCCCGCGCGGCGCCTGCATCCTGACCACCGACCCGCTCCTGGCCCGTCGGATTGACCACGCCGTCTTCCCCGGCCTGCAGGGCGGGCCGCACGTCAACAAGTTCGTCGCGATGGCGGTGGCCTTCCGGCTGGCCCGCACGGAGAAGTTCCGCCGCCTCCAGCACCAGATTGTCGCCAACGCCCAGGCCCTGGCCCGCGCCCTCACCGAGGAGGGGCTGCGCGTCGCCTACGGCGGCACCGACTCCCACCTGCTGGTGGTGGACTGCAAGACCGTCCGGGGCCCCTTCGGCGAGCCGCTCCTGGGCGATACCGCTGCCCGCGTCCTGGACCTGGTGGGCATCGTCTGCAACCGCAACACCATCCCCGGCGACCCGTCCCCGGCGCTGGCCAGCGGCATCCGCCTGGGCACGCCCTGGGTCACCCAGCGGGGGCTGAGGGAGCCGGAAATGGCCGAACTGGCCCGTCTCATCGCCCAGACCCTGAAGTCCGTCCGGCCCTACACCTATCCGGGCCGCCACGGGCCTGTCTATCGGGGCAAGGTGGAGTTTGACGCGCTGGAGGAGGCCCGTCTGGCCGTGGCCGAACTGGCCGACCGCGCGGCGGTGGACTACGAGGTCCGCTGTACGGGGTACCCTCACCACTGCCTGATCACCGACACCCAACCCCCGGCAGGAGAGTGGGGGCTGATAGAACTGGAGGGGAACGCCGTCCCCGCCTTCCTGGGCTACGTTCTGGTGGAAGACCTGGCCGACCTGCCGCCGGATACCTGGCATCCGGCGACGCTGCTGGAAGCGGACGGGCGGCTGATGGCCCGGGGCTCCGTCTCCCGGCCCACCTTCGGGCATCAGCGGTACCGGTTGGCAGTGCCCTCGGCGGCCTTCCAGCGGGTCCTGGCCTGGCTGCGGGCCCTCTCTGATGGCTACGTCCTCTTTGACCCTCACGACCTGCAGGCCAAACTCCCCGGCCCGGTGGTGGTCCGCAACCTGGGGCCGACCGCGCCGCCGGACGGCCCCCCGTCCGCAGAACCCTTCGCGCCGCCGCTCTCTCCCAAGCCCTACTACGTGGGCCTCTCCGCGCACCGTTCGGCGGAGCCGCGCGGCGAGCCGCTCCCGCCCTTTGAATGGGAGCCGCCGGAGGAACCCCTGCGGCGCACCCCTCTCTACGAGACCCACGCGCGGCTGGGCGCGCACTTCGTCCCCTTCGCCGGATGGGAGATGCCCCTGCGCTACGGGCCCGTCCTGGACGAGCACCGCGCCGTGCGGGGCGCGGCCGGTCTCTTTGACGTGGGCCATATGGGCATTTTTGAGGTCTCCGGCCCCTGTGCGGCCGCTTTTCTGGACCTGGTGACCACCAACGACGTCAACCGTCTCCGGCCGGGGCAATCCCATTACGGTTTCCTGCTGGACCCTGAGGGGCATGTCATAGACGACATTATGGTCTATATGCGCGCGCCGGGGCGGTATATGCTGGTGGTCAATGCGGCCAATACGGCCAAAGACTGGGCCTGGCTGAACGCGGTGAACGAGGGCCGCGTCCGGATAGACCCGGACCGGCCCTGGGTGCGGTCGCCGTTCCGGGCCGAACTGGTGGACCTGCGCGCGCCGGACCAGGAGCACCTCTGGCGGGTGGACCTGGCGCTGCAGGGGCCGCGCGCGCGGGACGTCCTGCTGGCCTGGCTGGACGCCAGTCCCAGAGGCCCTGCGGTTGATGAGATTCGCGGCAAACTCCTGAGCATGGGGCGCACCGAACTGATAGAGGTCCGCTGGCCCTGGCCCGAGGCCCCCGGCGGCGTCTTTGACCTCATCATCGCCCGCACCGGCTACACCGGCGAGGCGATGGGGTTTGAACTCTTCGTCCACCCGGACTGGGCGCCCCTCCTCTGGGACATTCTGCTTCGCTACGGCGCGCCGAAGGGGTTGCGGCCGGTGGGGCTGGCCGCCCGGGATTCCCTCCGCATTGAGGCCGGCCTGCCCCTCTACGGCCACGAACTGGCCGGCCCGCTGGACATCCGGCCCGATGAGGCCGGGCTGGAGGGGTACGTCAAACTCTACAAGCCCTTCTTCATTGGACGGGAGGCGTTCCGCCGCCACGCGGCCCGGCGGAAGATGGCCGTCATCCGCTTCCGGCTGGCCGAAAAGGGCGTGCCCGTCCCCAACCAGGGCGACCGGGTGGTGGATCGGCGCGGGCGGGTGATCGGGCAGGTCACTTCCTGCTCGGTGGATACGGAGGGGTACCTGGTGGGGATGGCGTACGTGGACCGGCGCTTTGCCGAACCGGGGGAGGACATCTTTGTTTTCGCCGTCTCCCGGGCGCCTTCGGAGAAACCGCTGGAGGAACTGGGACTGGGCGACCGGGTGGCGATGGCCACGCCGGGGAAAGTGCTGGACCGTTTCCCCCGGCGGTCGTAGGACGGGCTTTCAGCCCGTCCGGACGGCCTGGAAAGACCGTCCTGCAATAGTTTTTGTGGAGAGAAAGGAGAAATATGCCTCAGCAATCGGTCTCTTACGGAAAATGCTTCCTGTGCAATGAGACCGTCGCGAAAAACGTGATGACGCGTCACTTGAAGAAATGCCTGCCGGCCCACGACCCGCCGCAGGCAAAGCGGAAAGAGCGTCTGTTCCAGATTCGGGCCGAAGGGAGATATGCCCCCGAGTACTGGCTGTACCTGGAGATGCCCGCCGGTGCCACCCTTCCGGAACTGGACAATTTCCTGCGGGACATCTGGCTGGAGTGTTGCGGCCACCTCAGCGCCTTTGAGATCGGCGGCGTCTCCTACGAACTGGACGCCGAAGAGGTAGACAGCATGTGGGCTGACCTGTTCGGCCCCTCGGCACGGACCGTTGAGATGGAGGGGGTCCGGCTGGAGGACGTACTGCAGGTGGGTCAGACTTTCCACTACGAGTACGATTTCGGCTCTACGACCCACCTCACATTGAAGGTTGTCGGCGAGCGGGAGGGGCCCCGTCCGAAAGGGGGCGTGCGCGTTCTGGCCCGCAATTATGCTCCGGACTACCGGTGTGTCGTTTGTGGCGAACCGGCGAAGTGGGTCTATACCTACGAAGGGGAAGCGTACTGCACCTCCCATGCAAAACAGCACGAGGACTGGGAGGAAGCCTTCCTGCCCCTGGTCAATTCTCCCCGCGTGGGCGAGTGTGCCTATACCGGGCCGTCTCGCAAGAGCCTGGTCTTTGAAGAGACCCTTCCCGCTGAGAGAGAGCAGGGGTAAAGGTTCTCACACAAAGACACAAAGACGACACAGGGATGCATAAAAATTGATAACTACCTACCTGGTGGTTGGGGTGCCCATCTCCGCCCGCCGCTAAAACGGCGGGCTCGGGTACCAAAGCCGACGGGCTATCCGGAAGCCCCCGAAGGGGGGCTTCGCATTTGAGCCGAGGGCTTTTAGCCCCTGGTGTAGGTGGTTACGCTGTTTAGCCCCCGAAGGGAGCTTACAGTGAGCCTGGCGGTTTACCGCCAGGCGGAGGATTCTCCCCCGATTGATTCGCCCCACTCTTCGGCGGGGGCTTCTCTTCGCCGCCCTTCTCCAGCCGGGCCGCCAGTTCCTTCAACCGGGCCAGCACCCGCGCGTGCAACGTCCCCTCCGGGAACTGCCCCTTTTCGTCCCGGACGCCCGCCGGGATGCCCGTGAGGAGTTCTATCCCCTCATCCACCGTCGTCACCGGATAGATGTGGAATTTCCCTTCGGCGACGGCCCGGACGACCTCGGTATCCAGCATCAGGTTGCGGACGTTGGCGGCCGGGATGACCACGCCCTGGTCGCCCGTCAGGCCCCGCTCCTGGCAGACCCGGAAGAAACCCTCAATCTTATACGTCACGCCGCCGACGGGCTGCACCCGTCCCTGCTGGTCCACCGAGCCGGTGACGGCGACCCCCTGCCGCAGAGGGACGTCGGCCAGGACGGAGAGGAGGGCATAGAGTTCGGCCAGGGAGGCGCTGTCGCCGTGGATCTCGTCATAGGTCTGCTCAAAACTGAGGCTGGCAGAGAGGGTCAGGGGCTGGTCGGTGGCGTACTGACCGCCCAGGTAGGCGGCCAGGGTAAGCACGCCCTTGCCATGAGTGGGGCCGCTCAGTTTGACCTCCCGCTGGATGTCCACCACGCCGCTGCGGCCCACGTAGGCGCGGGCGGTGATGCGGGTGGGGCGGCCGAATACGTGGTCGCCCACTGCATAAACGCTCAGCCCGTTGACCTGTCCCACCACGGCCCCCTCGGTCTCAATCATCAGGGTGCCCTCGGTGATGACCCGCCGCATCTCCTCTTCCACCCGGTTGGCCCGGTAGGTGCGCTCGGCGACCGCCCGCTCCACGTCCTCGCCTGTCACCACGTCCCGCCCGGCCTTGCCCGCCCAGTAATGGGCCTCCCGCAGGAGGTCGGTCACCTCGCCGAAGCGGATGGAGAGGCGGTTCTGGTCCTCCGCCAGCCGGGAACCGTACTCCACCACCCGCGCGACGCCGGTTCGGTCAAAGGGGCGCAGTCCTTCCTCCTCACAGCGGGCGCGGATGAAGAGGGCGTAGAGTTGCTCGTTCTCCGGCGTCCGGTCCATTTCGGTGGAGAAGTCGGCCTTGACCTTGAAGAGTTCCCGGAACTCCTCGTCCAGGGCGTAGAGGAGATAGTAGAGGTAGGGACTGCCCATGAGGATGACCTTGACGTCCAGGGGAATGGGCTCCGGGTCCAGGCTGACAACGGAGACGGGACCGGCGGCGCGGTCTTCCAGACGGATGACGCCTTCGGAGAGGGCGCGCTTGAGGGATTGCCACGCCAGGGGGTCGGCCAGGACGTCCCGGGCCTGGAGGACGAGGTAGCCGCCGTTGGCGCGGTGGAGGGCGCCGGCGCGCAGGAGGGTGAAGTCGGTGACGGGGACGCCCATGCGGATTTCGTACTCCGCCCGCCCGATGAGGTTGGCGTAGGTCGGGTGGGTCTCCACCACCACCGGCGCGCCCCGCTGCTGGCTGTTATCCACCAGCAGGTTGACCAGGTACCGCCCGAAGGGCGGGGTGGGGGATGCGCCGGGGGCCTCTGGGGCCGGTTGCTCCGTCCCCTTGAACTCCTCCGCCCGGCGGATGATGTCGGCGCGCACTTCCTCCAGGTACTCGCCGACCTCCCCGTGTTCGGCGTAGCGGGCTTTCAGTTCGTCCACCGCGTGGCCCACCGTTGCGGCCACCACCTCCTGATCCAGTTTCTGGAGGGCCTCCCGCGCCACCTGTTCCTGCTCCCGCAGGCGCCCGACCGTCGCCTCCGCCAGCGGCTCCAGTTCCCGGTACTGGGCGGCGTAGTGCTCCCGTTCCTCGTCCGGCAGGGCCTGAAAGGCCTCCTGGGGAAGGGGGCGGCCGTCTTTGAGAGGGACGATGGCCAGGCCGGAGGGGGCCCGTACGACGGCGAAGGAGCGCTGCCGGGCCTGGGCGTCCAGTTCTTTCAGCAGCGCCTCCTGCGCCTGCTGGAAGCGCTGTTCAATTTGACGGCGGGCCTCCTGATAGGTCTCGTCCTCAAAGGCCCGGGGGATGGTCTGGCGGAGTCGGGCCACCAGCGCGGCCATGTCGTCCCGGAAACGGGCGCCCAGGCCGGGGGGAAGACGGATGGCCCGGGGACTGCGGGGCTGGCGGAAGTTGTGGACGTAGACCCAGTCGTCGGGCGTGGGTTCCTGGGCGGCCCGCTGGGCCAGGAAGCGCTGGATGGTGGTGGTGCGGCCCGTCCCCCCCGGCCCCAGGACGAAGATGTTGTAGCCCGGGGCCTCCATATCCAGCCCGAACTCAATGGCCCGGGTGGCCCGGGGCTGACCGATGATGTCCGGGATCAGGGGGAGTTCGGCCGTTGTCTCAAAGGAAAAACTCTGCGGGTCGCAGATGCGGCGGAGTTGCTCCGGTGTCAGTTCGCTGGGCATATTCGGATCCTCCTGGTGGCGGGGCGGGATGAGAAGTTCACCGGAGACGGGGCACGGGTGGACGCCTCTCCGGCGGTAAAGGGCCAATGGGGATTATAGCATCGGGTGAGGCAGGTGTCAAAGGGGGCCTCACCCTTCCCCTGCCGCCTTTACCTCACCCCACCCCCGCCGCCTGCGGCGGCACCCCCTCCCCTCTCCTGACCTTTGGAGATTGCTTAAAAAGTAGAGGCAAGGCAATAAACCACCAAGACACAAAGGCACAAAGTGTCTAAAGGGTGAAAAAGGCGAGAAATTTTTCCGTTTCTTGGTGTCTTTGTGCCTTCGTGGTGACTTTCTAAGCACCTTCC